>MHKO01000033.1:0-20165 GCA_001818435.1 Candidatus Komeilibacteria bacterium RIFCSPLOWO2_02_FULL_48_11 | reverse complement strand
AGGGTGTTGTCTTGAAAGACAAGACCATATCTTCAGTGCGCGCGCATTCGGAAAAACTTTTGAAAACTATCAATAGATTATTGAGTCCCTCTCCCTCCAAGGGAGAGGGTAGGGTGAGGGTTGGAGGAGCAAAAGGAATCAAAGGTATTGCGGTTGTCAAAGGCCCGGGCTCGTTCACTTCTTTGCGCGTTGGCATTGCCACAGCCAATGCCTTGTCGTTTGCTTTGGCTGTGCCGGCAGTCGGTATCAGCCCCAAGACATTGCCAGCCCAAGTTTCCCGGTTTTTCAATAAAAAATCAGGCCAGCAAATTGTCTTGCCAAAATACGGCAACGGACCTCATATCACCAGTCCTAAATCCTAAGACATAGAATTTGCGTTTTACACCCAAGTCTTTACTTGGTTTTTTTATTCGTATATTCCCGCCAGAGGCGGGCAGGCGTTCTCGCCAGCCAAAGGCTCCATCCAGAGGATGGTCCGGTCAGCCTCTGGCTGATAATTCGTAGGAGATGTGAATAAGTTGTTCACAATTAGGCCCTTGCAAGCTATTGAAGAAGTAGGGAGCAGTGGTGTATAATATAAACACTGTGGGGAAAAGTGGGGATAAGTGGTTAATAAGATTATGTTCATTGGCGAATACCAGCACTCTATAGATGACAAAGGACGCATGGCTCTGCCGGCCAAATTTCGCGGCGAGCTCAAGCGCGGCGCCATAGTCACGCGGGGGCTGGACAACTGTTTGTTTGTCTATACTGCCTCGGCATGGAAAGAGCTGGTAGCTAAAATTTCCACCCTGCCCCTGTCCCAGCAAAAAAGCCGCGCTTTCAGCCGGCTGATGCTCGCGGGCGCCATGGACGTGACGCTTGATGGGCAAGGCAGAATCTTGATTCCCGAATACTTGCGGCAGTTCGCGGGCCTGAAAAAAGCCACTATCGTGGCCGGGCTGTACAACCGTTTGGAAGTTTGGGACCAGGATGCCTGGGAAAAGTACAAAGCCGCCACAGAAAAAGACTCAACCAAGATCGCCGAGGAATTAGGCGGCTTGGGAGTCTAGCTTGTCCGCCGAAGAGGCGGGGCCAAAGACAAAAACAAAAGAAAAAACGTCATTCCGACCGACTCCGCCGTACTTGGCGGGGAGTGGAGGCCAGCCAGAGGCTGGTCAGCCTTTGGCCGAAATCTCGTGGATAACCAATGAGATCCCTCGACTTCGCTTCGCTCGGGATGACGGCTAACTAACTTTGTTTTTGTTGAGGCCGAGTAGGGCCTCATTTTAATACCCATGAACACTACGGCCCACATTCCAGTTTTGGTCAACGAAGTTATTGCTGGTTTAAATTTAAAACCCAGTGACAACGTTATTGACGCCACTTTGGGCGGCGGCGGGCATGCCGAGGCCATTTTAGAAGCCACGGCTCTCAATGGCAAATTGCTGGGAATTGATTGGGACTCCAAAGCAGTCAAACGAGCCCAAGAGCGGCTGGCCAAATATAAAAATCGTTTAATTTTAAAAACAGGCAATTATCGGAACGTTAAGGAAATAATCTATGAATCAGGATTTAATGAGGTTAGCGCTGTATTACTCGACTTGGGCTTATCTACTGATCAGCTCGCGGATAAATCTCGAGGATTTAGTTTCTCGTCTGAAGGACCACTAGATATGAGATTTTCTGACCAGGAGGGGTTAACTGCCGCGGCAGTGGTTAACACTTGGTCAGAGAAAGATTTGGCTCATATTTTTCGAAAGTACGGGGAAGAGCGGCACGCGTCTCGGATAGCTCACCTAATTGTTGCTCTCCGCCAGCGCGCGCCCTTCAACTCCGCATTAGAACTGGCTGACGTGGTTTTGCGCGGGGCCGGACGGCGCGGTGGGAAAAAACGTATCTCCGCCAGAGGCGGATCAGCCTTTGGCCGACATCCGGCCACCCGTGTGTTCCAGGCCCTGCGCATAACCATTAACCGCGAACTGGAAAATTTAGAGGCCGCTTTGCCGGAGATGGTTGATATTCTTGCCAGTCAAGGCCGGCTGGCCATCATTTCTTTTCATTCTTTGGAAGACCGCATTGTCAAGCAATTTTTCAAGCGCGAAGCCATCGGCTGTCTCTGCCCGCCGGAGCTGCCCGAGTGCCGCTGCCGCCACCAAGCGCGTTTGCGCCTTATAAACAAAAAGGTTATTACTCCCACTGAAGACGAAATTCGCCGCAATCCGGCCGCGCGCAGCGCCAAGCTCCGGATTGCCGAAAAGATTTAGCGCTAAAACAAAAACACATTCATGAAACCCTGGAAACTTGTCTTAAATTGGCGTTTATCTTTGCCGGTTGGCATTCTCTTGTTTTTACTTTTGTATTTGCAGCAAACCAACAATCAGGCCGAACAGGGATTTAAGATAAGAAAATTGGAAGTTACCCGCGACTCTTTGCGCGAAGAAATCCGCAATTTGACCTGGGAAGTTTCCGCGGCCCGTTCTCTGGCAACGGTTCAGGAGCGGGCTCGGCAGTTGAGCCTGGGAACGCCGACTGACGTCAGTTTTGTCCCAACCGAGTTTTCCACCGTGGCCCTCTCTGCCAATCAAGGAGACAAGACTTCGCCCTAATCCAGCACCTTTCTGGACATTATGATTATTCCAATGCAGATTTAGAAATAAAAAATAATTAAACCTTTTCTAGATGTTTCAATATCCAGAAAGGTGCTGGATGACCATGATGCGACGTTCTGTTCTCAAAGTTAAGTCTGTCATAGACAGCCGTTTGCAGTATCTGGCCATAGGTCTTTTTTTATTTGGCGTTATTTTGGTTTTTAAGCTGGCCTCGCTGCAGCTTTGGTCCGGAAGCGATTTGCGCCAAATGGCGTTAAAGCAATATTCCACTGTCCGCGAACTGCCAGCTGAGCGGGGCAAGATTTTTTACAGCGAGCGTAAAAGTTCCGAATTATATCCTTTAGCCACCAACCGGGTCTACAACCATCTGTTTGCCGTGCCGCGGGACATAAATAACGCTTCCACCACTTTTGAAAAACTGTGGCCAATTATTTCTCCGTACGGAATTTCCGAGGAAACACTCAAGACTCGTTTAACCAAAGAGAATGACATTTACGAACCTTTGGTTCATAAACTTATTGATAAAGAGCTGGCGCTGATTGCTGATTTAAAACTTGAGGGTATTTCTTCGGAGCGGGAAACTTGGCGGTTTTACCCCGAAGGAACAACCCTGGCGCATGTTCTGGGCTTTGTCGGCATTAACAATGAAAAGCGCCAAGGCCAGTACGGTTTGGAAGGCTCTTTTGAAGATGAGTTGGCCGGTAAAGACGGCCGGGTGGAGGGCGATGTGGATATTACCGGCCGGCTGATTCAAACCGGCAATTTAAAAAGAGTGGAGCCGGCAAGCGGAGTGGACTTGGTTTTAACCATAGACCGGATTATTCAAACCTATGCTTGCCAGAAATTAACAGAGCAAGCCGAGAAACTCGGCGCCGATGGCGGCGACTTGATTGTTTTGGACCCGGGCACTGGGGCCATAATCGTCATGTGTTCCACTCCGGCTTTTGACCCCAACGACTACCGCAAAGCCCAAGACATTTCAGTTTATCTGAACCCGAGCATGGCTTTGGCCTATGAGCCGGGTTCGGTTTTTAAGGCCATAACCATGGCCGCGGCCATTGATAGCGGCCAAGTTAATCCGGAAACCACTTACACCGATACTGGCGAGGTCCGGTTTGGCAGCTACACCATTAAAAACTCCGATGACAAGGCCCATGGCTTGACTTCCATGGTCGGGGTGCTGGAAAATTCACTCAACACCGGCGCCATTTTCGCGGAACAACAGCTGGGCAATGATGATTTTCTTAAATACGTAAAAAAGTTTGGTTTTGGCAAGATAACCGGCCTTGATCTTGGCCACGAAACAGGCGGCAACATCAACCCCTTGTCTAAAGGCAAGGATTTGAATTTCGCCACCGCCTCTTTTGGCCAGGGCATTACCGTCACCCCGCTCCAGATGACGGTGGCTTACGCGGCGCTGGCTAACGGCGGAAAATTAATGAAGCCTTATATTGTGAAAGAAAAACGGCGCGGAGACAGTATCATTGAAACAACAAAGGCAGAAGTTGTGGGTGAACCAATCAGCTTGCGCGCTTCAACTATTTTGAGCGGCATGCTGGTTTCCGTGGTGCGCCACGGCCATGCCAAGCGCGCGGCAGTGCCTGGCTATCGGATTGGCGCCAAAACCGGCACGGCCCAGGTGGCTGAAGGCGGAAGTTATGGCAGCAAGTATATTCACACCGCTGTCGGTTACGGCCCAATTGACAATCCGGCTTTTGCGATGCTCATTAAGCTCAATGACCCCAAGGCCGGCCAATTCGCCGAATCCACCGTGGTGCCGGTGTTTGGCCAAGTGGCGAAATTTATATTACAATACTATGAAATACCGCCTGATGAGGAATAAAGTTACAAGTTTCAAGTTTCAAGACAGAGAAAATAATCAGCATCTTGTAACTTGAAACTTGTAACTTGTAACTTCCATGAAATCGCTAGTTATAAAATTATTGCACTCAATTACGCGTGCCGTATTGCGTAAATATAAACCCACGGTTATCGCCATCACCGGCTCGGTGGGAAAAACCGCCACCAAAGAAGCGGTGTTTGCGGTATTGGCCACCAAATACCGGGTGCGCAAGAACGCCGGCAATTACAATACCGAGATTGGCTTGCCGCTCACTATTCTGGGTTCGGTTCCGCCGGGCAGATCGCCTTTTAAATGGCTTCGCGTTTTTATAGTTGGATTAAAACTGCTGTTTGCCAAACAAGATTATCCGGCCATGCTGGTTTTGGAGATGGGCGCGGATAAGCCGGGCGACATTGGCGATCTTCTGGAAGTCGTTGAGCCAAAAGTCGGGATTATCACCGCCATAGCGCCGACGCACACTGAACAGTTCGGTTCAGTCGCTGGCGTGGCTAAAGAAAAAGGCAGGTTATTCAAGACAATAAACAAAGATGGCTGGATTGTTGTCAACCAGGATGATGGCGAGGTTGTTGATTTATCCAAAAATTGCAAAGCCCAGGTTGCTACCTATGGCCTGGAAACCGAAAAAGAATGCACTGTCCGGGCCGCGGAAATTTCTCCCAGCCGCTCCCAGAATGTATCCACCGGCATTGCCGGAGTTTCCTTTAAGTTAATTACCGACGGCACAATGACGCCGGTGTTATTGCGCGGCGTGATTGGCAGGCACCAAGTTTATCCAGCGCTCGCGGCCGCGGCTGTGGCCCGGATTTTTGGCATCCACATGGTGGCTGTGGCCGAGAGCTTGGGCCGAATGGCCCCGACTCCCGGGCGGATGCGCGTTCTGTCTGGTATTAAGCGGACTATAATTATTGACGATACTTACAATGCCTCGCCGGTGGCTATGTTGGCGGCCCTTGAAGCCGTGGCTGAACTTGATGGCGACAGCCGCAAATTCGCGGTTTTGGGCGATATGCTGGAATTAGGTTCGCTTTCAGTTGCCGAGCACGCCAAAATCGGCCAAGCCGCGGCCGCTGGCCAGTTTGATATTCTTATTACCATTGGCGAGCGCTCGCGCGACATTGCCCGCGCCGCCAAAGCAGCCGCCATGTCTGAAGATTATATTTTTGAGTTTGACAATGCCGCCGCGGCCGGCCGTTTTATCCAGGACCGGCTGGAACCGGGGGATATCGTTTTAGTCAAAGGTTCGCGCGGCATGCACTTGGAAAAAGTGGTTAAAGAAATCATGGCCGAACCAGAGAGGGCCGGGGAGTTGCTGGCGCACTAGATTTCTTCTTTCTTCTCATTCACGTAGTTCATCCAGTCCTCGGTGATTTTGATAAACGATTTAAATGGCGCTTCAATCACAAAGTCAAGAATAAATATAAAAATATTGAGCTGGGCGAATTTACCGGACATCCATTTGCCGGCGTGGAGAATCGGGATGGTCATAAAACTCCAGAGCGAGCGGATAAGGCCGCCTGGCGGGGGAGTAACAATCAGCTCTTGGCTGGAACGCCGGATGCGGTAAGCGAATAACGAAACTAAAGACAAGAACAGTAAAAATACAAACATGCTAACCACCGTGAAGTTGAGCCAGTTTAAGAGATAAATCATCAGTCCGAAGGAAACGCCGAACAAGGCGCTGTAAAAAACCGCGAATAAAATCCGCAAAACGATTTTTTGCCGCTTGGTTTTAGGAATTTGAATGACTTCGGTTTGGCCTTGAATTATTCTTAAAATATTGCGGGTGATTATTTTAGTATTCTCATCATCCGGCAGGCGCGTGGAAAGAGCGATAATTGTAAGCAGGCTGGGCGGAAAAGCCAGGTTAATCAGAAGCGGCACCACGTCGTAGCGTTGCAAGAGCCAGTACTCAAACGGAATTTCCAGAATCAGGGCAATCAAGAATTTGGTCAGCAACAGATAAATGACGCTGCGCCCAATGCTGCGGCGCAGTTTGTTGCGGCTGGAGCGGTAATGGGCGTTGCCGGCCGCAGTAACCAGTTCGCTAAAATGGTCGTCAGAATGCAGCGCTTCAGCGACTTCATCCGGGTTTTTAGCTATAATTTCCGTGAGAATGCTGAAATAAACCACGTGCTTGCGCATCATGGTAATTAATTTTTTTTTAAACGGGTGAATCAAATCAGCCTCAATCCGCTGGCGGATTATTTTTAAGTTTTCGCCGACTTCCCTAATCAAAGCGGCATCGGCCTGCCGCCAGTCGGGATAATAAAGCAAAAACAGGTGAAATTTTAAATTGTCGTCGTTGTGGTAAAGGGTCCGGCTCACGGCCAGATAAATTTGTTTTGACCGCTCCGCCGGCTCAATCGGCTCTTCAACGTGGATTTCGCGGTTCATTATTTCGTACATGGTATTGATGCTGGCATGCATGGTGTAGGGCGGCAGCAGAAACTCATCAATCTCGCTCGCCATCAAGTTCAAGATCCAGCCGGGCAGGCTTTTGGGGCTGATGATTTCCGGCAAGGGCGCCAAGCCCAAAAGCAAAAAGTATTTTTCCAGAATCTGCTCCAGCTGCCCCAGTTTTTTTAAGGGAATGGCTTTATTGGGCAGATAGCGGGCGTGGATTAATTCGTGCGCCAGGTTTTCTCCCAGATTTTTCGTTTCGCCGGAACTTATCATGCGTTTTAAAATTCTTTCAATGGCGGTGCGGCGGATTAAATGCTCTTCTTTATAGTCCACCGCGTTGCGCATCCGCTCGTACACAAAAGACGCCCGGCTGGTGCGGGTGGAAATGGAAATCACCGGCTCATCCTTGGGCGCTAGGCGGGATTCATGTTCAGCTCTGGCCGCGGCAATGAGGTTTTGAATTGGTTGGATTACAGAGATCATTGAAGGGTGGCTTGCCAGCCGTAGCCTTGGCGAAGGCTGGTACCGCTACGGGGAATCGTCCCGCACCATTTATGCCCCCATGGGGAATCGAACCCCAGTTTATTGGCTGAGAACCAACCGTCCTAGCCCCTAGACGATGGGGGCACAAATGGTGCGGGAAGACGATAGCGGCTTAACATAGATAATTTACTCAATTTTTGGCAAATTGGCAAATGTTTGCTATAGTAGTTATGTCATTGCGAGCGCAGCGAAGCAATCCCGAAATTAATTCTGGGATTGCTTCGGTCGCTGCGCTCCCTCGCAATGACACTTATAATTATCTTTGTATTTTATGAAAAAGTCATGGATTATTCTCGGTGTCGTGGTCATTATCGCGCTCTGGGCCTGGACAGGCTACAACGGCTTGGTTAAGGGCGATGAGGCCGTAAAATCTCAATGGGCCAATGTGGAGAACGTTTATCAGCGCCGTTTTGATTTAATTCCTAATATCGTGGCCACGGTCAAAGGCGCGGCGGCGCAGGATTTGGACGTTTTCAGCAAGATTGCCGATGCCCGCGCGCGCTACTCCGGCGCCCGGTCAATTGACGACAAAGCCGCGGCGGCCACGGAAATGGAGGGAGCTTTGGCGCGATTGTTGGTTATTGTTGAAAATTATCCAACCTTGAAATCTCAAGAATCTTTTCAAGCTTTAATTATAGAGCTTGAAGGCACGGAGAATCGCATCAGCGTGGAGCGAATGCGCTATAACGAGGAGGTTAAATCTTACAATACCATGATTCGCAAGTTCCCGCGCAATGTCTTGGTAAGCGCCTTTGGTTTTAGCCGCCATGATTTGTTTGAAGCCGCCGCCGGAGCCGAGGCAGCGCCGCAGGTGGATTTCACAAAGTAAGATACAAGACACAAGAAACAATAACCAAGCAAGATACAATGATCAAGATACAATGTATGGCGCTGATTGGTTATTGAGTATTGTATCTTGTTTGTATCTTGTACCTTGTTTCTTGTATCTTTTTGGTTGTTATGAAAAAGTATTTTTTACTATTACTGCTAGCAACTTTATTACCAACGGTCGTTTTTGGGTACACATCACCCGGTAATCCAACTGGCCATATTAATGACTTTGCCAATGTTTTGAGCGCGGACGCAAAATCAAGCCTGGAGGAGTTATTATCCGCTTACGAGCAAAAAAGCGGCCATCAGCTTTCAGTGGCGATTATTTCGGAGCTGAAAGACGAAACCATTGAGACTTACGCTGAAAAATTGTATCAAGAATGGGGGATTGGACAGAAAGGCAAAGACAATGGCGCTTTGTTTTTGGTTTCAGTGAATGATAGGGAAATGCGCATTGAGGTTGGGTACGGTCTTGAGGGAGATTTAACTGATATTGAGGCCAAACATCTGGTCAGCGCCGTGGCGCCGCCGTATTTCCGCATCAATGATTATGACCAAGGCGTCCGCGCCGGAGTGGTCGGGATGATTCAGGCCATTGGCGGGGACATCAATGTTTTGCCGGAGCCAAAATCCGAAACATCCCAGCTTCCCTGGGGCAACTATTTTTGGTTTGCCATTTTTATTTTCATGTGGCTGACTTCAATCCTGGCCCGTTCCCGTTCCTGGTGGCTCGGCGGCGTGGTGGGCGGCGTAATTGGGATAATTGTTTGGATTGCGGTTTCGGCTTGGTTTTGGACCCCGATTTTAGTACTGGCTGGTTTGATTTTTGATTACTTTGTTTCCATTAAATACAAGCAAGCCTCCGCGGCTGGCAATTTTGCCGGTTTATGGTGGCTCGGCGGCGGCAAACATCCTTGGGATAAAGGCGGGGGCTGGGGCGGTTTTGGCGGCGGCTCTTCGGGCGGCGGCGGCGCGAGCGGCAGGTGGTAGGATTTATTGACCATGCGGCAGTATTGGGTGTACAGTAGCGCTTGGAGGTTTAACAGGCGTTCTTTTAAATGTTTGATATATAATGAGAAGGGTGGTGATGTGCCGTGGCTGTTTTGATAAATACCGAAGGCGAGGAGTCCTTGAATCGATACCTTGCTGAAATTGCGGAATCAGAACCGCTTTCCAGCGAGGAGGAGGTTGCGCTTGCGCGGCGCATCAAGAAAGGAGACTTGGAGGCGCGCGCCAAGCTCGTTGAGGCAAACTTGCGGTTTGTGGTAAGCGTCGCACGAGAGTATCAAGGACGCGGCGTACTGCTCGCGGACCTCATCAGTGCAGGCAACATGGGCCTGATGACGGCAGCCGATCGGTTTGATGGGACGCGTGGGTTCAAGTTTATCTCGTACGCGGTATGGTGGATTCGGCAGGCGATTCACCAGACACTCGCAGAACAATCGCGTTTGGTGAGAATACCTGTTAACCGTGCGGACTTGATGGTTGGCGTTACGCGGTTTATCAAGGAGTGGCGCGCTAACCATACCACGCCCCCGACGCTGCAAGAAATAGCAGCAGGCGTTGGCAAGTCGATCGAGGCGGTGCGCAACACGATGCAGCTCTACCAATATTCGGTTTCGCTTGATGCACAGTTCAGCGGTGATAATGATAATTCATTGCTGGACATAGTGCCAGATGCATCAGCGCAACCTCCTGATGCTGGCATTAGCCAGAGAGAGCTGCAGCGGGACACAGAACTCGCGCTTGGATTGCTTGATGAGCGCGAGCAAGAGGTGCTACGCCTCTACTACGGTTTTGACGAAGGAGATGAACAGACTCTGGAGCAGGTAGGAAATCAGCTCGGGGTGACGCGGGAGCGCGTGCGCCAGATTAAGGAGCAGGCGCTGCGCAAGTTGCGCCATCCATTACGGCGAGGAATACTCAAGCCGCACGCGGACGGGAATGGTGCCAATCCTCGCCCGAAACCAAAGCGTCCGCGGGCTGTGTCCGTTCGGAAGCGCGACCCGATGTACCTCGTTGCCTGCGGCCATATCAAAAATTCAAGGATTTGGCTGCAGCTCAAGGCGGGCGGGGTTAGCACCATACGGGATTTTGTCGCGCTCGTGGATGAGCATAACGGCGATGTGCGGGCCATGCTGCCTCATTTCGGAATTCAATTGAAACATGGCAGCAAGTTCGCTCGGTATGTGAGCGAATACATCAGCCTTTTACGCGAGCATGCTGCCGAGCTCGATGAAATTCCGGATGAAGACGCGCGTCGCGCCTATTTCCGTGAACATAAGTATGAGTATGACACGCGCTATCGGCGCGCTAATCCGTAGTGTGGTTTCAGTTGCTTCTAAAGGGCTGGAACCACTTTTTATTTTTATGCGATTTGACAAAGATTTTATTTTGTGATTTAAATAGTTCAAAGTTCAGAGTTAATAGTTTAAAGCAGTACTTTGAAAATTTTTTGTTTCACAAATAAACGTGAAACATTTAAATAGGGAGGGAATTTAAGATGGCGCGAAGCGGATTATTAGTTGTAAAGGGAGATGTAGAGCGACTCCCTGCGCACGATGCCTCGGTGCAGAGGTATCTAAAGGAACTTCGTAACTATCCTCCTATGACGCGCCAGGAGGAGGAAAAGACTGTGCGGCTGGCCAAGAAAGGGGACCGCCAGGCCGCCGAACGGTTGATTACCTCCAACCTCCGCTTTGTGGTCAAAGTGGCCTTGAAATATCAGGGCCATGGTTTGCCTCTTGCGGACCTCATTGCTGAAGGGAATGCGGGTCTGATGGTGGCGCTTGACCGGTTTGATGAAGAGCGCGGATTAAAGTTCATCAGCTATGCGGTCTGGTGGATTCGGCAGGCCATTCTGAGTGCGATTAAACAGCATTCAGTTGTACGCCATCCATTAAACCAGCTGGATGACATGGGCCGCATAGCCAGGCGACGGGGGCAGCTCACCCAGGAACTGGGCCGGGAGCCAACCCTGGATGAGGTGGCCGGGGACATGAAGATCAGCCGAAAGCGCGCGGAGCTGGCGTTGCGGTGCATTAGTTCCGACCTTTCCCTGGACGCGCCTATAGATCCTTTTGGGGATAAGGAGTTGTATAACTTTTTTCCCTCAGAGGATCCGGAAACTGATCAGCGCGTGCTGGAGCGAGACCGGCTGGAGCTGATCACAACGGCGATAACCCAATGTCTGAACAAACGTGAGGCGAGGGTTATCCGGGCATGTTTCGGATTAGGGGGCGAGGAGAGGCGCACGCTGGGCGAGATCGGGGCGAATCTGGGGGTAACGCGCGAGCGCGTGCGCCAGATCCGAAACCGGGCGCTGGAAAAGCTAAAAATAGCTTTAGGACCCCTGGTCTGGAAGTCCGGGGAGCTGTGGGAAGATGTGCTGTAGCCCCAGCTCTTTATTAATAAAGTGTAATACGGGTTTTAGAGTGTAATTCTGGAACCCGTATTTTTTTTGTGCCTTGTTAATTTTGGATATTTTGCTAGGATATTAAATAGGGTAATTAGGTAGCACTTTTACATTACCATTCGTATCATTCGGATGTAATTCGTATCATTCGCATCGCTTTAATAATAGAGAGGAGGTGGTTTTGAATGTCAGGCCTGCATATTCAAAGCGGTGAATCGCTTGACCTGTATTTGCGCGAGCTTGCGTCTTTGGAGCCACTCTCCGCAGACGAAGAAGTTGCGCTCGCGAAGCTTATTCACGAAGGAGACCAGAAAGCGCGCGACAAGTTGGTTAGGGCAAACCTGCGGTTTGTGATAAGCGCGGCTCGCCAGTACCAAAATCGCGGCCTTCCACTTGCTGATTTGATTGGCGCTGGCAACATCGGATTGATGACCGCAGTCGAGCGGTTCGATGGGACACGCGGGTTTAAGTTTATCTCGTATGCAGTGTGGTGGATTCGACAGGCCATTCAACAAGCGCTCGCGGAGGATGTGCGCACAATTCATCTGCCTCTGAATAGGGTGGATGAGTTGAGGAGAATCTCTAGAGTTCGGTCTGAACTTGAGAATAGGTTTAGCCGCGAAGTGCGGCCAGAAGAGATTGCCGCAGCGCTTGACCTGCCAGTTGAGCACGTTTTGGATACACTCAATGCCGGGCGCGCGATTTTCTCACTTGATGCTTCCTTCAGCGAAGATGGAGATAGTAATCTCTTAAGTGTGCTTGAGGATGATTCACAGCCCGAGCCTGACGAATTCGTTATAAGCGAGGCGTTTCACGGAGAAATCCAGAAAGTGCTCAAAAGCCTTAGTCCTCGCGAGGCAAAGATTGTTGATTTGTATTTTGGAATTTCAAGTGGAGATGGCATAACACTTGAGGAGATCGGCGCGCGGTTCGACTTGACCCGCGAGCGAGTGCGCCAGATTAAAGAGATGGCGCTTAAAAAATTGCGTCATCCCACGCGTCGCAGACAGCTTGAGCCGCTTTTGGATGAGCATGAGCCAACTGTCGAAGAACCGCCCTTAATGCCGCCTATTGGTGGTTCGAATTATCTAATTTCCTGCCCGAGCAAGGAGGTTATGCGTCAGGTTCCTAAAACTTTGTCAAATTATAAGTTTGACAAAAGTATTGTCCTCTTGCTTACGCCGGAGTTGGCTGAAGAATGGTTTAAGCAGTTAGATGTCGTGGCGAAGTATATTGTGTGTCGGTATTACGGTTTTGGCTCATTTCAGCCGTCGCCATTGTACGTTATTGCTGCGACGACGAGGTTGACGCAAACCGAAATTTCGCAAAAGCGGCGGGAGGCAATTGCAGTGCTGTATCGAATGCTCGGCATTAATGCTGAACCAGAACGTGGTGGGCATAGGCATAGGTGTAGAATAGGGGGTAGTCACGGGAACGGCAAGAGCGCAAGTTCTCGGATAAGCGTTGATTCCAAAAAAGCGGAGTTTATCCGCGCAGTTGATGCTCTGACCATGAGTCAGCTTGGCCGTTCGGCTCGGGTTGAAGAGGTAGTGGCGCAGGCTGATGTCGTGGTTGGGGAGGGGTGGCTCAAAAAGGAGGAGGCCAGGATTGTTCTTGACCAGAAGAAGGTGTATGTTTAGCGCTATACTTTGTATGTAGAACACAAGGTATAGCGCTATTTTTATTGACTTTTTTTACAGTCGTGGTAAGTTGCTTTGACGCACGTTTCAAATTTATATTGAACATTTTATCCCGCAGTGGCACGTGATTTTCATTTTTAGGAGGGAACGGTCATGGCTACAGAAGGAGAAGGACTGGATTTGGATAGGGTGATTAAGCGCATTCGTGGACGTGAAAATCCGGATGAGCCAGTAATCATCGGATGGGTCGCGAAAGAGCTGTTTGATGAAAACATTCCAGAAGCCAAGGCGCACATTACCGCTCTTCTGGAGCGCGGCGATTTAGAGCGTGTTGGCGAAGACATCCAGCTCGCGCCGCTTTCGGATGGCGCGGACGCGTCGGCGTCCCAGCAGAGCAATACGCGCGCCAATCAGATTGCCGAGCTTCGCGCGTTTTTTGGAAAGTTGCTCGGTGACCGCGGGGTTGGAGTTCGCGATTCTGTGCTCGGTACATTCGTGGATGCTGGCCTTACAAGCGCGGAAGAGATAGCTGCGCGAATCGGACGGCATAGCGGCATTGTGCCAGCCGCGCTCAAGGAGGCCGGAATACCGATCAACTGTATATTAGAAGAGGAGCTCAAGGATCTTTCAGCTCATGACGAACCATGGTTGCGGGTGGCAGCCGAAGCCGCGTGGCTGCTTTCTGGAGAGAGGGCACAAGCAGTGGAGCGCGAGGAGGATAGTGACACACTAGAAAAGGAGGATGCAATGCCAGAGCAGACACCGTGGACATGGGAAAATATTCTTGCGGCCAAGACTGCAAAGAAGATCGGCCTTGCGAGCCGCGAGCAACTCATAGCCGCGCTTGATAGCGAGCCGAATAGGGATCTATCGACTGTGCTGTTCCAGTTGGCGCGTAGCGTGGGGCACAGCCTGCCACTGGGTGGTTGGTGGATTTACCGGCTCAAGGAGCGGCTTTCTGCTGATGGCGTCCATTACATCACCCGGACAGAGATTAGGCAGGAGAGGATAAAAGATTTTCGGCAGAAGAAGTCCCACCAGACCCGTTTGCCAAGGCCTAAAGGTGAATCTACGCCAAAGGTTGCGCCTAGCACACCAGCGCATCCTCGCGGACAAGAGGCCGCAACGCTTGAATACTTGACTGATGGCAACGAAGGACCGGAAGCGGAGCGGGCGCGCCGTGAAGCAGCCTCTTCTGCTGCGGTTCCGGCGGTTCGCGCCAGCGCTACGATTCCGGCAGTGGTTCCGGAAAGCAGCGATTTGGCCCAGGGCATGATGGCTATGCTTGCATCCGCATCCGCTGGCCAGGGAGCAGTGGTAATCAATCCGGCAGTTGACATTGCCGCACGGGTCAACATCTTGATGGCTCCACTTTCTATGCAGGCTTCGCAGTTGGCTCGGTTGCCGGTGGCTATGGTTGTCCGGAAGGCGCTCGCCATGATCGCGGCAGACAGGCCTGTGGCGGAGCACATTCAGTCCCAGCCAGCGTTGCAGGCTATTATGGAAGCTAACCGGCTGGTCGCCGAAGCTTTGGACCGCCTGGCCAAGGCCGAGTAAGTGAGAGCGCTAAGGAGGGCGCATATTTTTTCATCAAGACCTTATGACAAAGGGAGTTGTCGTAAGGTCTTTTTTTATCTTGACAAGGTTTTTGGATTTATCTATACTCAAATTATCACTCTCCCTTGACGAGTGATAATGGATGATATAAACTAAAAATAGTAATGAAATAACGGTAGTGGTACAGAATTTCGGAATTTCGGTGGATAATACAGCCGTCATTCCGACCGACCAGCCGTACTCGGCGGGGAGTGGAGGCCAGCCAGAGGCTGGTCAGCCTTTGGCCGAAATCTCGTGGGTAACCCCTGAGATCCCTCGATTCGGCGAGTACACCTCGCTCGGGATGACGCGGTCTTCTACTGAAATTCTGTAATTCTGATCCACCATTTTCTATTTAACTATGCTAGACGACCGTAAACAAACTTTACTCCAGTCTGTCATTGAAGAATATGTAAAGACTGCTCAGCCAGTAGGTTCAACTTTAATTGCCAATAAATATATGAGCGAACTCTCCAGCCCCACTATCCGCAATGAAATGCAGGAGCTGGAAAAAGAAGGGTTCATCACCCAGCCCCACACTTCAGCCGGCCGCATCCCGACCGAGGCCGGGTATAGGTTTTACATAGAAAATTTGGGCGATAGAGACGTTTCAGCGGTTCACCAGAGATCTTTAGAGCACGCGTATGGTAGAGACGCATCACACGCGTCTGGCGGCAAAGACGAGAGGATAAAGAGCGTCGCAAAGAAAGCCGCGGAATTATCACAAAATGCCACTGTAGTTGCGTTTTCTCCAAATGACGCATACTATACCGGGCTTTCAAATCTGTTTTCAAAACCCGAGTACGAACGACATGATTTGGTGGTCAACATGTCCCAGGTCATTGACCACTTGGATAAAGTCATGTCTAAAATAAGCCAGCGCTTGGATGACGATATCTCGGTTCTGCTCGGCAGCGACAACCCGTTCGGTCAGGAGTGCGGCTTGGTCATGACGCTCGCCAAAGGCGGCCTGGTGTTCGGCATCCTTGGGCCTATGCGGATGGATTATGGGCAGAGCATCGGGCTGGTACGATATGTGAAGGGGTTGATTGAGAAGTAATTAAATTGTCATTCCGAGCAGAGCCACACCCCTCGTCATTCTGAACGAGGGAGTGTACTCACGACCGAAGTGAAGAATCTCGTGAATTACGCTTAAGCGTCTTTGACGAGATCCCTCGACTTCGCTCCCGGATGAGTACATCGGGTCGCTCCGCTCGGTATGACGTGGATATTTATGAAACAAGAAAAAGAAAACAAGGAGCTCGCCGAATTACAAACCAAGTGCGAAGAATACCTCTCGGGTTGGAAGCGGGCCCAGGCTGATTACCAGAATCTCAAGCGGGAGCATGAAGGTCAAATGGGGAAATTAATGGCAGCCGCCACCAGCACCCTAGCCCTGGGATTACTGCCGATTATTGACCATTTTGAGCTGGCTTTGAAACACGTGCCTGAAGAAGAAGCTAAAAAAGACTGGGTCCAGGGATTGGCTCACATCAAAAAGCAGTTTGATGAATTTTTAGCCAATTGCGGCATCAAGCGCATTGAAACAGCGGACCAGCCGTTTGACCCCCATTTGCACGAAGCAGTCAGCGTTCAGGAGTCGGATAAAGGCGAGGACCAGATAATCGAGGAAGTCCAGAGTGGGTGGTTGATAAATAATCAAGTTTTGCGCCACGCCAAGGTCGTCGTGGCCAAAAAGAAGTAATTTAAGCCGTCATCCCGACCGAAGCCCCATCTCTCGTCATTCTGAACGAGGGAGTGTACTCACGACCGAAGTGAAGAATCTCGTGAATTACGTTTGAGTGTTTATCCACGAGATCCCTCGACTTCGCTCCCCGATGAGTACATCGGGTCGCTCCGCTCGGGATGACGGGTGCAAGGAGACTCATCTATGCCTATCATCAAATGGCGTCCCATGTTCGATCCATTCATGGACATGGACAAATTCTTTGAAGACATGCCCATGGCCAGCGCTGGTTTTGTGCCGGCCTTGGATGTCTATCAAGATGCCGACAATGTTATTATTGAAACACCCTTGCCGGGTGTTGACCCGAAAGACGTTAATATCTCGGTGGAAAATGACGTCTTGACCATTGAGGGCTCAAGCGAAAAAAAGAGCGAAGTGGATGAAAAGAATTATTACCGTAAAGAAATCCGCTCCGGCTCTTTCCACCGCGCCGTGGCCTTGCCGGCGGCTGTGAACGGAGAGCGAGCCAATGCCGAATATAAAGACGGCATATTAAAAATCACCATTCCCAAAGAGGAACGGGCCAAACCGAAACAGATTAAAATCAGCGCGAAATAAGTTTACTTATTGCGGTGTGGGGCGTGTGTCGCAAGGCCGCGCCCCTGCCGCTGGATAATTGTTAAATTGTCATATTGTTAAATTGCTTATAAATAATCTAAAACTGTAGCATAACAATATAACAATTTAGCAATATAACCATTTATTTTTTTAAGGAGACTATTATATATGGGTAAAATACTAGGTATAGACCTCGGCACTACGAATAGCGCTATGGCCATTATTGAAGGCGGCAAGCCCAAGATTTTGGAAAATAGCGAAGGCAACCGCACCACTCCGTCCGTGGTGGCCACTTCTAAAAACGGGGAGCGGATTGTGGGCCAGTCTGCCAAACGTCAGGCTGTTACTAATCCGGAGAACACGCTTTATTCCATTAAGCGTTTAATCGGCCGCCGCTTTGAAGATAAAGAGGTGGAAAAGACCAAGAGCATGGTGCCTTACAAAATCGTCAAATCAGGCGATGGCGTTAAAGTTGTCATGTCCGGCAAAGAATACACGCCGCAGGAAATTTCAGCCATGGTTTTAGGCAAGCTCAAGGCCGATGCCGAAGCGCGCTTGGGCGAAAAAATCACTGAAGCTGTTATCACAGTTCCGGCTTATTTTGACGATTCCGAGCGCCAGGCCACCAAGGACGCTGGCAAGATCGCGGGCCTGGATGTCAAACGCATCATCAACGAGCCCACGGCCGCGGCTCTGGCCTATGGGTTTGATAAGAAGAAAGATGAGAAAATCGCTGTCTATGATTTAGGCGGCGGCACTTTTGACATCTCGCTTTTGGAAGTCTCGGCTGATACCGTGGAAGTCAAAGCCACCAACGGCGACACGCACTTGGGTGGCGATGATTTTGACCAGATTATCATCAAATGGATTATTGATGAATTCAAAAAAGACCAGGGCATTGATTTAGCTAAAGATGTGTTGGCATTGCAGCGCATTAAAGAAGCGGCGGAAAAAGCCAAGCATGAACTCTCCAGCCAGACTGAAACTGAAATCAACCAGCCTTACATTACTTCAGATTCGTCCGGGCCCAAGCATTTGGTGATGAAGATGTCACGCGCCAAGCTCGAGGAATTGGTCGGTCATTTGGTTGAAAAAACCTTTGGCCCGGTTATCCAAGCCATGAAAGATTCGGGTTGGAGCAAGAGCGCCATCAACGAAGTCATCTTGGTCGGCGGCATGACCCGCATGCCTTTGGTTCAGAAAAAGGTTGAGGAATATTTTGGCAAAAAGCCGAACTTAAGCGTTAACCCGGACGAAGTCGTGGCCATTGGCGCGGCGGTGCAGGCCGGCGTTCTGCAGGGCGATGTTCATGATGTCCTGCTTTTGGATGTTACGCCCCTGACTTTGGGCATTGAAACTCTGGGCAACATCCGCACTCCTTTAATTGACCGCAATTCAACAATCCCGACTTCCAAGTCCCAGGTTTTCTCCACCGCGGCTGATAATCAAACATCCGTGGAAATTCATGTCTTGCAAGGCGAGCGCGAATTTGCCAAAGACAACAAAACTTTGGGCCGCTTTATTCTGGACGGCATCCCGCCTTCGCCCCGTGGTTTGCCGCAGGTGGAAGTTACTTTTGATTTGGACGCCAATGGCATCTTGAAAGTTTTGGCCAAAGATAAAGCCACTGGCAAGGAACAGCATATCACTATTACTGCTTCCACCAGTTTGTCTGACGCGGAAATCCAGAAGATGCAGCAAGACGCGGCCAGCCATGCGGAAGAGGACAAGAAAAAGAAAGAGCTTATTGAAACCAAGAACATGGCTGATTCCATTGTCTATACAGCGGAAAAGGCCTTGCGCGATGCTGGTGATAAGGTTGGCGAAGATATCAAGAAAGGCGTGCAATCCAAGATAGATGACTTAAAGAAAGTAAAAGACAGTGACGATATTCATCCTATCAATCAAGCGGCTGAAGCTTTGGCGCAGGAGATGCAGAAGATAGGTCAATCCGCCTACGCCTCGCAGGGCGAGGCTTCGGCGGACAAGGGCGGCTCGTCTAGCGAACCATCATCTTCGGCGGACAAGAAAGAACCGGTGGAAGGGCAGTATGAAGAGGTGAAGAAGTAACCACCTCCTAACCCCCTCATGGGTAGAGGAGGGGGAAGGATAAAGAGGTGGCCTCACCAAGAAAAACACATCCCCTCCTTTACTAAGGAGGGGACCGAGGGGTGGTTCCGCGCTTGGCTAACCCCAGGATTGACCTCACCCCAGCCAGAAATGGCTCATGTGAGCCAATCAAATGGCTCATTTCCACCATTTGAGCCAATCCTCTCAGAACCACCTCCCGACCCCCTCCTCGGTAGAGGAGGGGGAGTAAGAGAGAGGAAGGTGTGTCCACTGTACCGTCCCCCCTCCTGCCTGCCCACCTTTGGAGGGTACCCAGGAGGGGGGTAGGGGGTGGTTAGGGGGTCGGGCGTTTCGCTCGCAATAACAAACAAATGTCATTCCCGCGAAAACGGGAATCCAGTAAAAAATAATATGAATTTTAGCAAGAAAAAAAATATGAACATTATTAAAAAGCAATTACCATATTTAATTTTAGCTATAGTAGCAGTTGGATTTTTATTTTATTGGTATGAGTGGAGACCTAGTCAAGCTAAAAAGGAGTGCTATTATAAAACATACGACAATACATTGGACATTTCTGCTTTTGGTCAGAAAGCTTCAAATGATCAAGAAAAAGAAAATGAAGCTAGGTATAAAAATTGTTTAAAGGAAAAAGGGATTTAAATAATCTTATTTTTTTAAGGATCACTTAAGAGTTTAAACTAGGATAATTTAAGCGAATACACAAGGAGATAATTCCGCGTCAATCCGCGTGAATATCTGCGTGTATCCGCTTCTATACTATGACCAACAACCAACCCCAACAGGAAATTAAAATCGCTGACAATATTCCGGGTGCGGAATATACGAATATCATGCAGGTGAATCACACGCAAGAAGAGTTCACCATGATTTTTGCCAATGTGGC
>MHKO01000032.1:25516-28086 GCA_001818435.1 Candidatus Komeilibacteria bacterium RIFCSPLOWO2_02_FULL_48_11 | reverse complement strand
AGCTCGCGGGAAACGATGGCCGCGTGCGAGGTTAAGCCGCCGAATTCGGTTAAAATAGCTTTTGACTTTTTCATGAGTGGCAGATAGTGCACCATGGTCTGCAAGGTAACCAGAATTTCTCCATGCTTAAATTTTCCAAACTCGCTATTCAAAACTACCTTGCGTACCCGGCCGCGCACGGTACCGGGATTTGCCGGCACGCCGCGCAGAACATTCTGTTTCTTGCTGCCCTGTTTTGGTAAATCGTACCTTTGAACTACTTTCTTGGCAACCGCACCGCTATAAATGGAATACCGCCCACGGGTATCTGTTGTAACGCAGAATTTCATTCGTTGCTGTAAAACCACATCCGAGACATGCTTCCCCTCCAGTATTTGAATTACTTCCTCCGGAAACAAATAGTACATTCCGTGAAGGTTCTGGTGGGACCTTCGGCCGATTTCTCGCAACAGCACATCATCAATCTTGGCTGAATGCGCATGCAGGCGACCCAAATGATCCCGCGAACCGCCGATAACCCGCTTAACGGAAACGCGCTGTTCTGAAGATGGGTACCAAATATCAATCAACACCGAGTACCACGCTTGCATGGTTAATGGAGGAAAAACACGCACCATTTCCCGAACTGCACGAATCAATTGGGCATCAGTAAAACTCCGGAAACGCGCGGCACGATATTTATTTATGTACCGCTCAAACGGTTTTACGCGCTTATAGTAATCTTTTGTTATGCGTCCCACATAGCGCATCTGCTCACGGCTTTTCAACCGCTCAAAATCGGATTTAAGCAACTCCAGTGTATCAGTTAAAAAACATTGGTAACTTAATTCGTCCTTTGTATAAATAAAAGTGTGTACATACCTGCTGGTTAAATCATAGAAATGTTTTTTTGCCGCATCACAATGCCATACCCAAACGGAAAAAGGCAATTCATTCCAAACGCCTAATAGTTGTAGACTCTTCTTTTTCATACTTACAGCGTGGTTATGGGCCGGGACTGCAAGATGTAGAGCTTCCCGCCCTCCAACGCCCATTCAATATCCTGCGGATGCTGGTAATGCTTTTCAATTTTGGCGCAGAGTTTGGCCAGCTCCATTATTTTGGGGCTAGGCAGTTTTTGCTTCTCTTGCTTGATTTTTGGAACTGGCGACCATTTCAAACCGCCGGACGCGCCTTTGATGAGCATCATTTTTTCTTGTTTGGCGATTGAGACATCCATGATCAATTCGTCTTTTTTGTCTATGATGTAGGAATCAGGCGTAATTGAGCCGGACACAATTGCCTCGCCCAGGCCATAACCGGCCTCAATAATCATTTGATTATAATCTTTGGTAACCGGATGCACGGTAAAAGCAATGCCCGACACTTCGGAGTGAACCATTTTTTGGACAACCACGGCCACGCTCACTTTGGTTTTGAGCAGTTTTTTCTCATGGCGGTAAAAAATGGCGCGCGGCGTAAAAAGCGATGACCAGCAGGTTCTAATCGTATCAACTAGATTTTTCTCCGTCACATAAAGATAAGTTTCCAGCTCCCCGGCCCAGGAAGCGGTTTTTGAATCTTCGGCCGTGGCCGAAGAACGTACAGCCACAAACTTGGCGCCCAGCTCCTGAAACGAGTTCAGGATAACGGACTGAATGTCTGCCGGCACTTTAGTCTTGCGGATGATAGCCCGAATCACGTTGGAAGCTCGGTCAATCGAGTTAGTGTCTTTGTAATTCACTTTTTCCAGTTCAGCTTGGATGTCCTCAATAATATCCGATTCTTGCACGAACCTATCAAACATGCCGGCTAAGACTACAAATCCGGGCGGCACAGCCAATCCAGCCTGGGTCATCTCGCCTAAAGACGCGCCTTTGCCGCCGGCAATGCTGACAGAATTTTTGTTGATTTTTGAAAAAGGAAGTATGAGGTCTTGCATAGAAAAATGTATTTTTATGACGAATTTTTAACTGTTTTTACTATAGTCTTTTCCTTGTTTTCTGCCTACTTGACTATATTTATATACTATGTTATAATACTATGATTTGGGCTGAAACTAGCCTAAATTTGCTCCTACCGCGGCCTAAAAGCCGAGGCAAACAACCCAACCTTTCCATGGAGGTGAGTCGTGAAAGTTATTCACTATAGGCGCCACAGCATCAAGGGTCCGGACAACCTGCTCACGCCCCAAGGTATCGCCCTCGCGATTGACGAGGGCAAGAAAGCGGCCAGGCAGATCACCGGCGAAGTGACCGGTGAAAGCGGGCCCGATGCCGCATTCGTGAAACTGCGCTACGAGCGCCTGTTCCACGGCCCGCTGGGCCGGACGTTGCAGACGGCCATGCACTTCTGCCATGGCCTGGGCTATCTCCCTTCGCCCAAATTGCCGATCGCAGAAATCGGGACGGACGAGCTGTTCGCCGAGATCGCCACCCCGGCGTTCCGGGAGGCAGTGAAAGACGGGGCGTCGAACTTCCAAGCCCTGCTCACAGTCCATGGCGAAGCCAAGGCCAAGGAATGGGCCGGAGTGGCTAGCGAGGGCGTCTGCAAGATGTTCGACGGCCTGCAGGACGGCGAAACCGGCATCG
>MHKO01000032.1:20259-25459 GCA_001818435.1 Candidatus Komeilibacteria bacterium RIFCSPLOWO2_02_FULL_48_11 | reverse complement strand
CATCATCTTCGCCACCGACGATATGGGCAAGATCTGCGTCGGCCCCAAGATCGCGGTCGAGAAGTAACCGACCGCCATCGTACACCCGAAGGGGAGGAGCAAGCACACCAAGTGTCTCGATTCTCCCCTTCTTTTTTTGTAAACCACCCATAGCTTTAGCGAAGGGTGGTTATTTAATTTTCCTCACAATCCCTCGCTCAGCATCCACCTCGACCTTGTCCCCGTCTTTTAAAACTTTAGTCGCAATGCGCGTGCCAATGACGCAGGGAGTTTTCATCTCCCGGGCCACAATTGAAGCGTGCGAAGTAATTCCCCCATGGTCAGTCACAAACGCCCGAGCCTGCTTCATGGCTGGCAATAGTTCCGGGTTGGTCTGCTGCGATACCAGGATAAATGGGCCCTTAACTTTTTTCATGTCAGCCACGGCATTAATAATATACGCTGTTCCGCGAGCCTGGCCCGGGTAAGCCACTTGGCCGGTGAAAGTGTCAACTGCTTTAACTTTCTCTTCTTTGGCCATATGTGAACCAAGGTATTGCTTGGCTTTATTGCCAATATAAACAGACTCTTGCCACAGGTTTATTGGCACCCAAACGCAAAACTTTTGCCGTTCCTTCAATTCTTTAGCCGATACCGGCCGACCGTTACCCAAAAAATCAATTAATTCTGATATCGAGATGAACAATAATAAATTTTTATCAATGCCTGTCTTTTTGGCGGCCAAAGCCGCTGCCTGGTGCAAAAGAGCGTAAACTCCAAAAATAATCTCCTGCCGATAGCCCTTAAGAAACACAAAATCCTCTCCAGTGCGAATAATCCGCTCGTCATTTGGTTTAAGACGCAATCTCTTAAACCATAGCGCTTGTTCTTTCTTTATCTGGCTACGGTATAAATCAACCCCTGCTTTCCGCAGGCTGCGGATTTCTTTAGCCACGGTCTTCCTGGTCCAGGCCGGGCCCAAGTGGCCGTAATTCAGCCAGAACCAATGCTCCAGCCAGCGCTCCAGCGCCTGTTCTCGCCGGACTTTTTTATTTTTAGTGCGGGCTATAATCTGCGTTAATTCTATCCTGGCCAAATCTGATGGGTATAAACGAGACGAGGTGGTTAATAAAGAAAGCACCGCGGCCGGGGATGAGCCGTATTTAGCGCACACATTGGCGCGCGACTGGATTATGTCTTGCAACAGGTTTGAAAAATAAAAAGTGTTAAAATCCGACAAAGCCGGCACATAACCCAAAGTGCACAACTCAACTGATTGCTTAAAAAGGCGTTTCAGCAAATCGGCTTGCTGCTTCTGGCTTAATGTAGCAAAGCCGTGCCGGCCCAAGGCTTGAATTTGTTTTAAAATTTTCTGCCCGATTGCCAGATGGCTCTTAAAAACCATGCCTGTTAATTTATTGCTCTTTTTTACCTGCTCCACGATATAGCGCGAGGCTTCATTCCATCTTTCAATATCAACAAAAAATTTAATGCTATAGCCGCGGTACTCGCAAAACGGGTGGCGGCCAACGTGCCGGCCAGAGAGTAATTTCGGCATCAGCGGATAGTCCATGGCCTGATGGTTGATGGATAAGGTGAGCGGCGTTATATTACCCTCTTCATGAATTTTGCCGTATCTTTTCATAGAATTTACGATTGCGAGCGAGCCAAGAGTGCAAATGGCAAACAATATTCTTCGATGTTTGATAAAGACACGCTATGAGCTTCATTATTACGGATAGCCGATAAAACACCGTATAAATTTTGCAACTCCAGCCTGCGCCACTGCCTTGATTCATTGGCTATGGTCAGTTGAACAAGTTCTAATACTCGCTCCAACGACAAATTGCGGCGTTCCACATTTCCGCGCTCATCAGCGCTGCGAGCGCGGCTGATTTCACTGCCAATGTTTCCCAGCTGTTCCGCCAGCGTTAACTCCTGCCAGCGGCCAGCGGCTAAAGTTGTGTGAATAGCGGGCATAGTTATCCAATAAATGACGTAATTACACTTTTGACTTTAAAGCGCGTCGATTCGTCTTCAATGTTCATGCTCCGATTACCAATCTTTGGACGGATGTTAATTAAAGATTTATATTCAATAAAATCATCCCCAGTTGAATCTGGGTAAATATTCGCTCCCCATAAATTACCCTGACTAGATCCATTGTCCAGCAAAACCTGCTCGCAATCCGCGTGCATCTCCCCGCCCGCGGCCATAAGGCTGCGCTCCACGTCAACCACAACTTTGACCATGTCGCCAAAGGTTTGGCGGGCCAGTTCTTTAATCTCGGCCTGGCTGATCTTATCTTTGATGATTTGAATTTCCATATTTAAGTCTTGGTTCTGAATCTGCCTTCTTCAACAATAATCAGCGAATTAAACAGTTGCTTTTCTTCAACCGCCAACATACTGAAGCGCCGCTTTAATTTGCTCTTTTGTTAATCCGTACTCTTTTTCTATTTCACCAAAAGCCATGCCGCCCTCAAGCGCGCCTAAAACTTCCTCAACCGTAATGCGAGTGCCGATAATAGTGGGTTTGCCAAACCTGATTTTTGGGTCAATGACTATGTCTTGCATATATGCCTATTATAGATAATTTACTAAAAAAATCAAATCTTCCTCACCTCTCCTTTCTCCGCGTCCACTTCCACTTTATCCCCATCCTTAAAAACTTTGGTGGCAACCCTTGTTCCTATTATACAGGGAATGCCCAGTTCGCGGGAAATGATGGCCGCGTGGCAGGTAATGCCGCCTTCGTCCGTGACAATCCCTTTGGCCAGCTTCATGACTGGCACGAATTCCGGACGGGTCATGGAAGTAACCAAGATGCAGCCCGGCTTCATCTTTTTAAAATCATTCGGCCCCATAATCACCCGCACCTCGCCGCGCACTTTTCCCAAACAAGCGCTGTCGCCCTGAATCAAACCTGTTTTTATCTTGGTGGTTTTGTACAGCCGATCATTCAATTGTTTAGCAAACTTGCCAGTGAATAAGCATAGTTTGGCTGGAGTGTAGATGATTAAATTTGAAGCGCGGCGGACGCGCAAACTATTTCTGTCAAAACTACCGCCGCGCAAAAGCTTAATCAGTTCACTTGGAAAAATGTATTTTAAATCTCCCAACCCTATTGAGAACCGGCGCACTGTTTCTTTAATAAACAACAAGTGATAATGGTCCGCAATCTGGTTGTACTTTTTACGCTCATCACGCCAATAAATTCCGTGCTCCAGCAGTTTGATTAGTAAAAGCAAATCTTTATTCAGCCGGAGTTTGGCAACAAGCCGTTTCTTTTCTATCTTTGCCTTTTTTAATCCTTGCTCTATTTGCTTAATCTCCAATATTGGATCACTATTAAATTGCAAAATCTTTTTAAGCCCAACAATAAAGTAATCAGCGCCTAAGACGGTTGCTTGGGCATAGTTGTTAAGAATCCAAAAATACTCTCTGGCGTGATTATTAATTTTTCGACTAATGGCTGAAAAATCTTTTAAACGCGCGATGATTGTCTTAGCATCTTCTTTTTTGAATAAACTCTTTAATTTAGTGTTGATAAAAATTTCATGAGCAATACCGGAAAGTTTTTGGCGCTCAACAGTAGTATAAGAAAGACGATTGGGAGCGTTTAAAATCGTAAGATAGCGCGCCAAATCGCTTTTGGCTGTTTTGCGCTCCTTGAAATAAGTCTTAATTTGTTTTTGAGATTGATAATCTAAGACATTGGCTAAAGCCGGCACGGCGGTTTCGCGCACAAAGGCGCTGTAAAATTTACTAAAGAGACCGGCCAGCTGCCTGGCTGGTAAAGTTTTTAAATCACTCTTATCTATTTCACGAATTATCTCCCTGACTTCTCTTTTTGCTTGGCTCGACTTCAATTCTAACTCTCTAAGCAACCGCTTGTTCCGGCGCGCTTTATCAAAGACATAATTTCCCAAGCGTTCAAAATCTTCTTCGGTAAAACCCCAGCGGCCATTATCATTCGCCGAATACACTGCTAAATGATGATAGCAGTCGCCGATAATCATTTTTAATCCCTTGGCCGCGGCCTCAAGAACATAAAAAACCAGATACGGCGTGAGCGGCATATCGTGCGGCTCCCAGGTCAGTTTTTTGATTTCCTTAATGATTTTCTGGCTGGACATATCTAGCCTTAAACTACCTCTCTTGGCCCAAAAAATCAACCTAAATTGACATCCGGCCGTGGATGGCCTAAAGTAAGATAACTTCATCATTAACAAAATGCCTATGTCTCCGACTCCCTTGTCTCGAAAAACAAAAACCGAACTTTTGGAGGATTACAGGCAGCTGCAGGAAAAGTATGAAGAGCTCAAGATGACAGCTGAATTGGTGCACGCGCCGCAAAGCGCGGAACTGCTGGAAAAAACAAAAGCCTACACCGCGGACACCATCACCGCTTCCATTGCCGGCTTAAAGACGAATGTCAACGCCACGCTCAACGACCTGGCTGACAAGCTCGTCTCGGAAGCGCAAAAATTCGGCGAATTGAGAGAAGCGCTTGAGCTGTCAAAAAAAAATCTGGAACTCAACTACAACATCCAGGTGGCCGCGGAAACGCTCCAGCGCCTGCTGCGCGAATATGGCTTAAAGCGCGCTGAACTGGAGCAAGAAATGGCGGACAAAAAACGGGATTGGGAGCGGGCGCAGGAAGAACATGAGTACAGCACCAAGCGGGAGCGCACTCGAGATGAAGCCGCCTATCAGGACTTAAGCGCCAAACGGGAACAAGAGTTCAAAGAACGCCAAGAACGGCTGCAAGCGCAAGAAGAAGAGCTCCAGGCTCTGCGCCAGCAGGCTGAACAGTTCCCGGCCAAGCTTGACAAAGCCTGCGCCCAGCGCGCCGAAGAGGTGGCGCGAGAGCTTCACGTTGAATCGGAAAGACAGCTCGCTATAGAGAAAAAAGATTGGGAAGCGAAAAAGAATTTGCTGGACATGCAGATTTCTAATCTGGAAGAGCTGGCCAAGCGGCAAAACGCGGAAATCGCGTCCTTAAAACAAGAAACGGAACGAGCCAACAAAAAAGCCCAAGAGCTGGCGGTAAAAGTTATTGAGGGCGCCTCCAGAATTGCGAAATCAGAAGACGAGAAGCAGCCAGCATCATAGACCCGTCAGTAGCCACAATTTAAAACAATCGCCAAAAAACGCCTTATAAAAATCATCATGAGGCGTTTTTGGTTGCCTTTGGCAACATTGAATTTTCTCCTGAA
>MHKO01000032.1:4320-20246 GCA_001818435.1 Candidatus Komeilibacteria bacterium RIFCSPLOWO2_02_FULL_48_11 | reverse complement strand
CTCCCGCCGCATCAATTACGCTGATTGGCGAGGACTGCGCAAGGCAGATATCAAAAAGCATTTAGAACATCTTGATGTTGAATCAGGAATAAAAAAATTATTGCAGATAGTAATCAATAAAAAATTCAAAAAATCTTCTTGTGGCTCAACCTCATACCATAAAAAAATATGCAAACAACATTTGAATCTCATCACAGAAAAAGTATTTAAACTATACAACAGGGCAGACCCAAAAGCACTGATTGATATGCTTCATCTTGAAGAAAACTGCATAAACCAATTATTGGCAATCACAAAACGAGTAAGTAAAAACTTGGGTGTTGGACTTGATCATGCGCATCTCGCGGCTCGCGCACTTGAAGCATCAGAGCGACTCAATGAAATAAAGCCATTCATAGACAAAAAAGTGAATATTAAAAAACTGCAATCTGAAATAGAAAACCTATTCAGTTCATCGGGTAAAAAATATCTCTCAAACCTCCTTGTTTGATATGACCGACAAAAATATCCCTAAAACTTACGACCCGCAAAAAGTAGAAGATAGCCTCTATAAACAGTGGGAGTCTTCTGGACTTTTTGAGCCAGACATCAAATCAAAAGGTAAGCCTTTCAGTATTGCCATGCCTCCTCCGAACGCCACCGGCACGCTCCATTTGGGGCATGCTGTTATGCTCGCGCTTGAAGACATTATGACCCGCTACGCCAGAATGAATGGCCGGCCGACTTTGTGGCTGCCCGGCACTGACCACGCGGCCATTGCCACGGAGAATAAAGTTGAAAAAGACCTTTTGGAAAAATCCAAAAAAACCAAACAGCAATTGGGGCGCGAAAAATTTTTGAAAGAAGTTGAAAAATTCGTGGCCCAATCGCAAGATACCATCAAAAAACAGGTTCGCAAGATGGGCGCTTCCTGCGACTGGTCGCGCGAGCGTTATACTTTGGACGCCGGCCTTTCACGCTGTGTGCAGGAAGTTTTCGTCAAGATGTATAATGACGGTTTGATCTACCGCGGCCACCGGATTGTCAACTGGTGCACGCGTTGCCAATCAACTCTGGCGGATGATGAAGTGGAATACAAAGAGCAATATGGCAAATTTTACTATTTAAAATATGGTCCAGTCACCATCGGCACGGCCCGGCCCGAGACCAAAGTTCTAGATAAAGTGATTATCGTGCATCCTGACGATAAGCGGTACAAGAAGTACGTTGGAAAAACTTTGGACGTGCCCTGGATTGACGGAACTGTGAAAGCGACGTTCGTGGCCGACAAAGCAACTGACATGAACATGGGCTCTGGCGCCATGACCATCACCCCGGCCCATAGTTTTGTGGATTTTGAACTGGCTCAAAAATACGGTTTTGAGATTAAGCAAATTATCGGGCCAGACGGCAAGCTGACCAAGAATGGCGGCAAGTTCGCGGGTCTGGATGTTAGAGAAGCGCGGGATGCTATTATCGCTGAACTTAAGAAAAAAGGGTTAGTGGAAAAAATTGATGAGAATTATGTCCACAACCTTTCAGTCTGCTACCGCTGCGACACGCCGGTTGAACCCTTAGTTGCGGAACAGTGGTTCGTGAACGTGGACAAACCAGCCAGAACGTGGAAAGGAAAGAAACGCTCGCTCAAAAAAATCGCGATTGATGTTGTAAAATCAGGCGACATAAAAATCCTGCCTGACAGGTTCACTAAAACCTATTTCCAGTGGATGGCCAATCTGCACGATTGGTGCGTCTCCCGCCAGATTTGGTTCGGCCACCGCATTCCAGTCTGGTACTGCAAGGAAAGTTCAAAGTTCAAAGTTCAAAGTTCAAAAAAACATTATATTGTCAGCGTTAATCAACCAAAAGTATGTCCAGATTGCGGCTGCAAAAATTTTGAACAAGACCCGGATACGCTTGACACTTGGTTCTCATCCGCGCTGTGGACGTTTTCGACGCTGCTTGACGCGCCAAAACCTAACGACACGCTTGATTCTTGGATTAAACGGAACAAACAGCCAGGCAAAGATCTTCAACTATTCCACCCCACCTCGGTCATGGAAACCGGATACGACATTCTCTTCTTCTGGGTAGCTAGAATGATTTTAATGACAACCTACGTTTTAGGCGAAGTCCCATTCAAGACTGTGTACCTGCACGGCCTGGTGCGCGACAAAGAGGGCCGCAAGATGTCCAAGTCGCTAGGCAACGGCATTGACCCTTTGGACATGATTAGCGACTACGGGGCTGATGCCACGCGCCTTTCTTTAGTGCTCGGCACCACCCCGGGCAATGACACGCGTTTGTATGAAGAAAAAATCGCGGGTTACCGCAATTTCGTGAACAAAATTTGGAATATCGCCAGATTCATATTAACGCGATCCGAATCTACGAATGAACATCCGAATAATCCGAATAAAAATTCGGGTCATTCGGATGCAATTCGGGTCATTCGGGTCGCTACCTTGGCTGACCAATGGATTCAATCCCGCCTGCAGAACCTGATTTCTGACGTGACCAACCATTTTGAAAAATATGAATTCTCCTCGGCTGGAGAAAAAATTTACGACTTTCTGTGGCATGAACTGGCTGACTGGTACGTGGAAATTTCAAAATGTACAGACGCCCCATTGGGGCGTCTGTCCCTGGCACCGGAAATTCTCCTGGAAGCGATTAAATTATTACATCCCTTCACGCCATTTATAACCGAAGAAATCTTCCAGCGCCTCAAAGCATCCGGCCTAATTAAATCAGATGATGAATTTCTGGCCAGCGCCGCCTGGCCCAAAGCATCATCTGTACAGACGCCCCATTGGGGCGTCTCCCGAAAAATTTCAGAAAGCGCCCGAAAAAATATTGAACAAGATTTCTCGGCTTTGCAAGAACTGATTACCACTATCCGCGATTTACGGGCCCAACACAATCTCCCCTATTCCGAAAAACTGGATGCCGCCATTACCACTGCCAAATACAAAAAACTGTTTCAATCCCAAGAAAGGGTAATTGAACAACTGACAAAAGTCCGCATCCAGGTCCTGCCATCAAAACCCGTAAATCAAGAAGAATACATCCTGGGACACAAAGCTGATTTTGACATCTACCTTAAACTATCCAGACAGACAATGGCTGGACAAGAAAAACGGCTGGCCAAAGAACGGGCTAATCTTGAAAACTACGTTAAATCCCTTGAAAGCAAGCTGGCTAACAAGAACTTTCTTAAAAACGCGCCTAAAGAAGTGGTGGAGAAAGAAAAGTTAAAACTAAAAGAAGCGCAGGCTAGTCTATCGCGTCATTCTGATCAAGATGACAGATAAAAAATTCGGATAATTCGGATGCAATTCGGGTCCCGCACCTTTTTTCGTAATCCGAAAAAAAGTGCGGGATTCGGGTCGCTTATCATTCTGTCACTCGGAAAACCTCAGCCACGCTGGTGATGCCGTCCAGGGCTTTTAAGATGCCGTCCTGGGCCATGGTAAGCATGCCCGCTGCCTGGGCCGCGGCTTTTATTTCACTCTCCCCGACCGTGCCGGGCAGAATCATCTTTTCAATGGCCGGAGTCAGAGTGAAAATTTCGTAAATACCGATTCGGCCCTTAAAACCGCTCTGATTGCACTGGCCGCACTTCTTGCCTTGGTAAAATACTAATTCTTTGCCAGCATCCACGCTAAAACCGGAATTTTTCGGAATTGATTCCAGCACTTTAGAAACGCGAGAGAGCATGGCGCTGTCTAATTCCACTTTTTCTTTGCAGGCCTCGCAGATGCGGCGCACCAACCGCTGGCCGATAATGGCGTTAACGGCTGGGGAGAGCAAAAACGGCTTGACGCCCATGGCCAAAAAGCGAGGAATGGCGCCGGAGGCGTCGTTGGTGTGCAAGGTAGAAAGCACCAGATGGCCGGTCAGGGCCGCATTGATGGCCACGTCCGCTGTTTCCAAATCGCGGATTTCGCCGACCATGACCACGTCCGGGTCTTGGCGCAGAATGGAGCGCAGGCCTTTGGCAAAAGTGTAATCGCGGCCAGCATCAACCTGGCTCTGATTAACGCCCTCCAACTTGTACTCAATCGGGTCCTCCAAAGTGATAATCTTGGTTTCTTGATTGTTGAGTTTGTTCAAAATAGCGTACAAGGTGGTGGTTTTACCCGAGCCAGTGGGGCCGGTAGTCAGAATCATGCCATTGGGCCGCTCCACCTCGCGCTTTAAATCATTAAATGATTTGCCGCGCAAACCTAAGTCCTCAAACTGCAATCCGACTGACGAAGAACGAAGTAGGCGCATAACCACGCTTTCGCCATAAGCCGTGGGCAGAGTGGAAACGCGGATATCCAGCTTGTCGTTTGGCAGCTCAATCGTAATGCGACCGTCTTGGGGTTTATCAGTAATGTTGATTTTGAGTTTAGAGATAAGCTTGATGCGCGCAATCACCTGCCCCCAGACGTCATTAGCCAAAGTAGCCATATCGTGCAGCACGCCATCCAAACGAAAACGCAACTTAATGCCATTGGCTTCAGCCTCAATATGAATATCCGAAGCTTCTGAGGCAATGCCAGCTGCCAGAATAATGGTCATGACATCGGTTAAAGGCAAACTGGCGATTTTGGCCGGCAAAGCGCTTAAATCAGCCACGTCCGCCTTAAAACGCTCCAAATCCTCGGCCGTGATGCTGACGGCTCTGGCGACTTTTGACTTTTTGGGAATCTTGTCAAATTCGGCCAGCGCTTTTTTGAAACTGGATTCGGAAATAAGGTAAAGCGCGCTGTGGGCGTTGTGCAGTTGCGACAGTTCTTCAAGCTTGGCCACCACCTCGGACGTGGGATTAACCGTGGCCAGGCGCAATTCTTTTTCCGTTGCTAAAAACACCACGGTCCGCAAGGCCTCAATCTCGGCACGAGTTAAAAGCGGCAAAGCTTCGCGGTCAATAAGCGCGCTGGAAAAATCAATATAAGGCAGGCCCAAGGCCGCGGCTTTGGCCGCGGTTTCTTGCTCTTTCTGCTGCCGCTCTATCTCCCCCATTTTCTCGCCCAGCTTTTCGGTGGCCACTGGTTCAATGCTTGGCTCGTCTTTTTTAGCTGGCGCCGCGGCAGGCGGGCGCAATAAGTCTTCGATTGAAGGATTGTTGGTGGACATAAGGATATTATATCGCATTGGGAGAAAAATAACCAAATAAATGTCAAAGCCCAAAATCCAAATGCCAAATCAAGGTCAAATGACTAAATGTCAAATATGTATTTTAACCTTTTGGTTTTGACATTCATTTGACATTTGAACTTTGACATTCAGATTTTATTCCAAAATAAAACCCGCCTCATCCCTCCTCTTCGGCGGGCAGGCGGCGGGCTAACCACGAAACAGAATCTATCCATTATACAATCTTTGCCTGATAAACATTATATCCTGCCGAACGCGCTCGTCAGCGTCCTGGTCGCGCTTGATTTTGCCATAAGCGTGCATGGCCGTGGTGTGGTCGCGGTCGCCCAACTCCTTGCCGATGGCCGGGTAAGAAGCGTCCAGCTCTTCGCGCATCAGAAACATGGTAATCTGGCGCGGCACCACCAGCTCTTTGCGCCGCGACTGGCCGGTCAGCTCGTCCAAAGTAATGTCAAAGTATTCCGAAACCACGCGCAACAGTTCGCGGCTGGTAATGCCGCCCTTCTTTTGGCTCATGGTAATTGAGCTCACCACGCTTTTGGCCGCTTCCAAGGACGGCGGGGTGTTGTTCAGCTCGCAGAGAGCCAAAAGTTTATTGAGCGCTCCTTCCAGTTCGCGGACGTTGCTTTGAATGTTGATGGCCAAATACCGCGACACCTCGTCGTTGAGCGCGGCCTGGCGCTCCTGGCTCTTGGACTGCAGAATGGCCATTCGGGTTTCCAAATCCGGGCTGGCGATATCTACAATCATGCCCCACTCAAAACGGGAAATCAGCCGCTCTTCCAAAGCCGGAATGGCCTTGGGTGGCCGGTCGGAAGTCAAGACAATCTGCTTTTGGATGTCGCGCAAAGCGTTGAAAGTGTGAAAAAACTCCTCCTGGGTCTGCTCCTTGCCGCCGATAAACTGAATGTCGTCAACCAGTAAAAAATCAACGGTGCGGTATTTGTTTTTGAACCTATCCATTGAGCCGGATTTAATGGCCGCCACGTAATCATTGGTGAACTGTTCGCTGGTGGTGTAAAGCATTTTGAGGTGCGGCGAGGTGCGCAATAATTCATTGCCCACGGCTTGCATCAAGTGGGTTTTGCCCAAACCCACGCCGCCATACAAAAACAGCGGGTTATACTTGGTGCCCGGTTCTTTGGCCACGCGCGCGGCCGCGGCGCAAGCCAGCTCATTGCCCTTGCCCACGATAAAGCTGGAAAAAATATAACGCGGATTCAAGCCCGAGGCGCTAACCGCGCCCAGCGGTTCTGAAGAACCACTGCCAACAGCCGGGCGCTCCAGATGTCGAACGTCCGCGGCTTCGGCGCCGCGCGCCGCGGCCCGAACGGCCTCCGCCTTCTTGCCGGCTTCCACCCGGTATTCCACCTCGCTCACCTGGTTCTCGGTTACGTTCTGCAGAACCTGGATGATTGATTTGTGATATTTGCTCTCCAGCCAGGCTTTGGTGAAATTGTTCGGCACCGCCACCACCACCTTGGCGCCGGACCAATCAATCACGCCAGTGTTGCGAAACCAGGTGGTAAAATGCACCTTGCTTATTACCAGTTCCAGTTCGCCCAGAACGGCCTGCCAGAGTTGATTATTATCCATAGAATTTAGCGCAATTTTTTGCGCGTTGATTTTTACTATATCACAATTCTATCTAGCATAAAATTATCCCCATGTACATAAGGTGGGGGCAAGATGGGGAAACTTGCCAAATCCTCTCTTATTCACTATACTACGATTAATCAATTTAGCTTTATCCCGCAAACTTTATGGCTCTCCAATCACACCACCGCACTTCTTCCCACAAACGCCGGCGCGCGGCTCATTTTGCCCTTAAAAAGATAAAACTTTCCGCCTGTAAAGAATGCGGCGGAGCCGTGCAATCGCACCGGCTTTGCCCCAAATGCGGCCATTACCAAAAAGGGAAGAAAAAAGAATAACCTTAATAATTTTATGTCCAACCGCCATCTCGCCCGAACCGTGGCTTTGCAAAGCTTGTACGAATGGGATTTTAACGGCTGCCCGGCCGGGGGGTTGCTGGTGCTGGTAAAACGCAACTTTACTAATTTGGCGCCAGGACTGGCTGACCAATCTTTTGTTATTAACCTGGCCAAAGGCGTTGAGGAACGGCGCCATGAAATTGACAAAACAATTACGGCTTACGCGCCGGAATGGCCGCTGGAGCAAATCACCAACGTGGACCGCAATGTGCTGCGCGTCGGCATTTATGAGTTGACCATGGATGAGTCTATTCCGCCGAAAGTGGCCATCAATGAAGCCATTGAACTGGCCAAAACCTTTGGCGGCGCTTCCTCGGGCAAGTTCGTCAACGGCGTTCTGGGCAGTATTTATAAAGATATGGTAAAGGAAAATCATCCCAAGATTCAGAACGAGCAAGCCAATGATAAAACAAAAAATCCGCAAGTCAGCGCCTCTATTAATTAACAAGAAAACAGTTGCCAGAAATCAGAAATCGAGAAAAATTGTTATACTGTTATATTGTTATATTGTTTTCGAGACAAAATAAAGTTGTAACATAACAATTTAACAATTTGGCAATATAACAATTCCCGACAACTGTTTTCCGATTACTATGAAGGACATCCTGCCTCTTGAAAAAACCCTTGGCCTTGGCTTTAACAATAAAAATCTTCTCCGCCAGGCCATGGTCCACCGTTCGTATTTGAACGAGAACCCGTCTTTTGAACTCGATCACAATGAGCGCCTGGAATTTTTAGGGGACGCGGTTTTGGAAATGGCGGTTACTGAACACCTTTATACTAACTTCCCCAATCCCGAAGGCGAACTCACCAACTGGCGCGCGGCTTTAGTTAATGCCAATAATCTGGCCAGCGTGGCCCGGACTTTGGAAATTGAAGATTATCTTTATTTGTCGCGCGGCGAGAGCAAGGATAAGAACACCAAAGCCCGCAACTATATTTTAGCCAATGCCATGGAAGCCTTGATTGGCGCTATTTATCTTGACCAAGGCTACCAAATAGTCAAAGAATTCATTGAACGCCACATTCTCGCGAAACTTGCCTACATTATTGAACACAAACTTTATCTTGATTCAAAAACCAAGTTTCAGGAAGCAACCCAGGAAAAAATCGGCCTTACCCCGACCTACCGGGTTATCCGCGAAAGAGGGCCAGACCATAATAAGGAATTTGTGGTTGGCGTCTATATTGGCGATGAACTGGTGGCCGAAGGCCTGGGCACTTCCAAGCAAGAAGCCGAAACCGCGGCTGCCGAGGCCGGGCTGAAAGCAAAGGGGTGGGAGTGATATGCGTCTTATCGTCTAGACAAAGGAGGTGAGACAATGACGCTCATGGCTCTTTTTATATTTATAATAGCCCTGCTGGTGATGTGTGGGGCTGAGAGGATTCGGAGAGCCTACTCGTGCCAAGGCTACGAGATTGACTCACGAATCGTTTATGCTAACCTGGCAGCCACGGCGGTCTGGACTGTCATACTGTGGGTGCCAATGTACGCTATTTGGACTCTCATGCATTTACTTTGACGTGAATCCCCTGGACATAACAGTGTTCAGGGGAATTTTTTGTCACCCTAATTTTTTTCCCGTTCTCTAATGAAATTGACGAAATTCTCACGCTTTGCTATCATATACTCACTATGCAATCTAAAAAAATTCATAATTATACCGTGAAATTTATAGACAACGATGAGGGAGGGTATATTGTTGACGTGCCCTCATTTCCTGAAATTTGTACTGAGGGCAGAACCCCGGAAGAAGCAATGAAAAACGCCAGAGAAGCAATATCTCTGTGCATTGAATATTACATTGAACAAGGCAGGTCATTGCCGAAAGACGTAAACTACAAATCCGCGCGCGAACCGAAATTCTTCAAACTGGGCGTTCCTGCGCCTGCCTAAACCATGACTAACAGAATGCCGCAGACAACTCAAAAGAAAATGCTGCGGGCTTTGCAAAAGCTTGGATTTGGCATCATGAGAATAAAAGGCGGCCATTATATTTTAAGCGACGGCGTGCATGAAACCTGCGTCCCGTTCCACAGTCAAGAATTGTCCCGCGCGCTGATGATGAAAATCATAAAACAATCAAATAAAAACATAGAAGATTTCAGGCCGTATTTATAAACCCGATTTCACGGCCAGACAGTTAATCCCAAAACCGGGATTTTTTTGCGCAAAAAAATCCCTTGAACCGCTCCAATTCTTTCTCGGATTCACGAATTCACGACACTACTAAAATATGCTAAAATAGACTCCAACAATACTAACATACACAATAGAAATGTACTTAGAGAAGTTAGAGATACAGGGTTTTAAATCATTTGCCCACAAAACCACGCTCACTTTCCCCGCCTTCGCCAAGGCTTCGGCGGGCAAGCCCTCTGTTGCAGCTGGCATTGCCGCTATTGTCGGGCCAAATGGCTCGGGAAAATCAAATATTGCTGATGCCGTGCGCTGGGTTTTAGGCGAGCAAAGCTTGAAAACTCTGCGCGGCAAAAAAAGCGAAGACGTGATTTTCTCCGGCTCGGGCAAAAAGGCCCGGCTTGGTTTTGCCGAAGTGGCGCTGTATTTGAATAATGAAGACCTCTCTGGCGGCATTGATTACAAAGAAATAATAATCAAGCGCCGCCTGTTCCGTGATGGCACCAGCGAATATCTAATCAATAATTCCAAAGTCCGGCTCACCGACGTGCAGCTTCTTTTGGCGCAGGCTAATTTCGGCCACCGGACTTACAGCGTTATTGGCCAGGGCATGGTGGATGCCATTCTGGCGGCCAGCCCCTTTGAGCGCAAGGAATTTTTTGATGAAGCCACTGGCGTCAAGCAGTACCAAATCAAGCGCGAGCAAGCTCTGCATAAAATTGTTACCACTGAAGCCAATCTAACCCAGATCTCGGCTCTGCTGCGGGAAATAACGCCCCGCCTTCGGCAGTTAGAGCGCCAAAAAGAAAAACTGGAAAAACGGAGCCAAATTGAAGCCAAGCTCCGCGGCTTGCAATTGGAGCACTATAGTTTCTTGTGGCGCAAAACCGAGGCTGACTTAAAGCGGCTGGCGCAAAAAAGGAATGAGCTCGCCGCTCGCCATAACGCGGCCAAAATCGAAGTTGACCGGCTGTCAGGGAGGCTGGAGATCTTGGAAAAAGAACAAAAAAACGCGCCCGCTTTTGAGGCTTTGCAGAAAAAATATCAAGAGGCCTTGTCCAGAAAAAGCGAAATATCTTTTGAAGTCCGAGGTCTGGAAAAAGAACTCGTTGCTTTAACTTCTCAAACGCCAGAACGCAAAGCCGCGAATATTGACGCTGCGGCTTTAGCCAGAGAAGCTAAAAAACTTTCGTCTTTTTTGCAAAAAGTATCCCAGGCCAAGACAGCTGATGACTGGCAAAAACTTCAAACCGAAGCCAGAGCGCTGCAAACAGAATTAGAACGGCTCCTAGAAACAAAATCGCCGGAAAAAGACGGCAACGCCAAAGAAAAAATTTCAAAACACTTGGAAGCTCTCAAACAAACGCTCTTAAGCGCGAGCCAAGAAGCGTCGCAAGCCGAACAGGCGCTCTCCGAGGCCCGGCGCAAAGAACAGGGCGCCACCAGCGAAGTTTTTAGTCTGCAAAAAAGTTACCAAATTAAACAACAGGAGCTGGCCCGTCTGTCTAACGAAAAAAACCAGGTTGAAGTTGAACTGGCGCGCGTGGAAACGCGCCACGAAGACCTGTCCCAAGAAATCAGCAAAGAAGCATCGGAATATTTGCAAAAAGAGATAAAAGCCACCTCATCTCCAGCTGGTGAAGCCAAAGACTTATGGCCGCAAATCGCCCGAGCCAAGCATGATTTGGAAATGATTGGCGGCATTGACCCGGAAATCTCGCAAGAATATTCAACCACTAAAGAAAGGCACGACTTTCTCTCCACCCAAGCTGCGGACCTTAAGAACGCTTTAGAAAAGACCAAGCAAGTTGAGCAAGAATTGGGAGTTATCATTGAACGCGAGTTTAATTCCGCTTTTACTGACATTGAAAAAGGCTTTAATGAATTTTTTACATTGCTTTTCGGGGGCGGCAAAAGCAGTTTGGAATTGCACAAAGAAAATGAACTGGAAGATTTAAGCGAAGAAATGGCCTTAAGCTTAAACGAAGAAGAGCGCGATAAGCTGGCTCGCAGTTTTAGAATCGGCATTGAAATCAAAGCCACGCCCTCGGGCAAAAGAGTCAGTAATATCAACATGCTCTCCGGCGGGGAGAGGGCCCTGACTTCAATTGCCTTAATCTGCGCCATCATCCGGGCCAACCCCTCCCCTTTTGTGGTGCTGGATGAAGTGGATGCGGCCCTAGATGAAGCCAACAGCCTCCGCTTTGCGGCTATTTTGGAAAAACTCTCGCGCCACACCCAATTCATTACCATCACTCACAACCGCGCCACCATGGAACAAGCCAGTATTCTGTACGGGGTGACCATGGGAGATGACGGGGTAAGTAAGTTGTTGTCCGTGGATTTGGAGAAAGCGGTCAGAACCGCAGATTTACACAGATAAACACAGATTACACAGATGATGTAGATAATTATCTGATTTATCTGCGATACTATCTGCGTCCATCAGTGGTCTATCTGCGGTTCTGACTTTTCTTGACATAACGCCCATTTTCCTATAATATCCACGCATATTATTCAAACACCTTATGTTAGCCATCCGCCTCCAACGCATCGGCAAAAAGAAACAGCCCACCTACCGCCTGGTGGTTTCTGATAAAAAGAAAGATTTATACGGCAAACAGCTGGAGATTTTGGGAAACTATAACCCGGTCTCCATGCCGAAAACCGTCAGTTTGAATGTGGAGAGGATTTTGCACTGGCTCTCAGTCGGCGCCCAAGCCTCGGCCACGGTTCATAATCTGTTGGTTAAAGAAAAAGTGATTACCGCCAAAAAAGTCCAGGCCTGGAAACCGAAGCCCGCCAAAGGCGGGTCGGCCTCTGGCCGAAAAGATGAAGCTCAGCCAAAAGCTGAAGCCGCTCCTAAAGCCGAAACCGCGGCTCCGAAAACTGAAGTTGCTCCAGCAGCTTAATCCCGCACCTTGCCTTGGTTTTAATTATAAAATCCAGACAATAAGACCAAACCATTCTCGTTGTTGTTAGTCAGTAATTGGACAAAAGCAAGGTGCGGGATTGACGTTTCGCTAGGGAGTATTTACACCAACAAAAACTATCAACGCCGGTTGGTAGTTTTTTTATTCAAAAAAACTTGCTTCTGTACTATACTGGATAATATGCTCCGGACTGGAAAACAGAATAATTTTAATACTGCGATTTTAATAGCCTTTTGTTTCTCTCTTTTTTTTGGCCTGTTCATTTCTAGGTCAATAGCTTATGGGCAAACAATTGATCCCTTATCTAGCGATTATGGCCTCAATGACCCGAGTTTTAAACAAATCGCGCTCGGCCAGACAAGCGACTTGAAAGGTACTGTCGCTCAAATCATCAATATCATTCTTGGTTTTCTTGGTGTTGTCGCTGTGCTCATAATCCTCTTGGCTGGTTTTAAATGGATGACCGCGGCCGGCAATGAGGAGCAAGTGCGGTCAGCGCGCCAGATGCTAGTTCAGGCCGTTAGCGGTTTAGCAATCGTCTTTGCCGCTTGGGTTATTGCCAGCTTTGTAATCAATAGCCTTAAAGACGCCACCGACGCGGGCGGAGGCGGCGCTGTTGCCAACCAAACCGTTAGCACGCCCGTCATTGATTTATCCTCAAACCCTGTCCCCAGTTCAGGCGGACTGAGTAAATTATCCTCTGGCAACGCTTCCTTGCCCGGCAGTAATGCCAGCAGTTCCAGTCCGGACAGCGATAGCGACGGGCTCACTGATACCGAGGAAACAACCGTCTATGGCACTGACCCGCGCAACGCTGACAGCGACGGCGATGGTTACAAAGACGGCCAAGAAGCCAGCAGCGGCTACAATCCTAACGGCTCTGATAAACTCCTGCAAACCGATGATGCCGCCAGTTGCGGCTACTTGTTCCCGGAACTCTCCGCCGCGCTCGTCAGTCCGCAAAAATTACAAGAAATTATCGCGCGCATTCGAGAATGCTGCGCCTCTTCCAACAGCCCGCTCTGCGTCGGCTTATGAAAAAAAATATTCCAAAAATCTTTTTGGCCGCAGCAACCTTGGCCGTCATTGCCGGCCTAGCCTGGCAAGTTTCGGCCCAGACATCCAGCTTGGCTCCGGGCAAAAGTCCGGATTTTGACGATAATGGACTTGTCGGCTTTTCTGACTTTCTTCTGTTTGCCTCTTCTTTTGGAAAAACAACCGGACAAACCGGTTTTGGCGACCAATTTGACTTAAATGGCGACAAAAACATAAATTTTTCTGATTTTTTGATATTTGCCAGCTATTTTGGGAAAAAAATAAATATACCAATACCATTTAAAGCAACTAATATAATAAGCCTAAAATCCGAGAAAAATATTGGTTCAGACGAGTACATTCATTTTTTTAGTGGAACAGGTTACTACGCGGTTGGAACTCTTCTTGGAGAAAAATTCCAAAGGGGCCATAGTAGCCAAAAATCATCATATATCTATCTAACGTCTTCCGGGGATATTGATGAGAATGTTATTTCTGTTTATTCAGATAATGGGTACATTAATGTTTTTCTTCCTAATATGAAACGCATTAGTATAGACTCTCCCAGTTGTAAGTTATACATAGCAGATGACGGATCAACTTATTTTGGTGACTCTAATCATGATTGCTCTGGAAGACAATTAACAATAGAAGAGGCATTAATACCTCAGCATTTGGCAAGAGCTACCCCCTGCAAAGAAAAATGCAATGTTTATTGCGATTCATCTGGTATATGTAAAAACAACCCAAAGAACAACCCCGAGTGCCAAACTTTGCACGGTGACGGTAATTTAAATAAATTAGACATAGTTTTTGTGGCGGATAACTTTGGAAGCTTAGCGGATTTAAGGAATCAAGTTAGCAAGCATGTAGATACAATCAAAAGCCTTGAGCCGTACAAAAGTAATCTAGACAAAATCAACATATATGTTGTTAATAAATTAAACGATTTGAATTGTGTAGGGACTGAATTAGAAAGCCAAGAGCCTCTCAAAGTAGCTTGCAATAGAAATAAAGTAATAGAAACAGCAAATCTTTGCGAAGCTGACGAAATTATCGTTTTATCCAGAAAAAATCAAAGATCGCATTCTCGCATTGAGAGTGGATTGCCTTATGGAAATTATGGAAAGGGTCAGAATTCATTTGCTGTAGTGTTTATAGGACAAGCCAGTTCTTCTTCAATAAAGAGAGAGGGTAAAACTATACACATAAATTTTGATGCCGATTCTAACGATTATGCTGAACTAATGGATAAAAGTGTTAAGTCTTGCGATGCCCTTCCTGAACAAATGCAAATTCGGATAAATAAAGATATTAAACTATTTAAGAGAATAGAATTAATCGAAAGTCCTGTTTTACAAATGCCTGCCGAAATAAATAAATTTCCAACAGATAAACTTGCTGGTTATTATTATTGTGATATTACAATTACTATTCCATCTTTCCCTAAGTTCAGAGTTACAGAAATAAAAGATGTTAATATAGAGGCTAATAGTCCTTTGAGTACTGTGCATGAATTAGGGCATTCATTTGCAGGACTTGATGATGAATATAATGTTTATGGATATGTCTCTGCACCTCAAAGCTTCAAGTCAATTAACTGTGTTCCGTGCTCTTTAGTAAACCATTATACAATATTTGAGACGGAAAAAAGAGCTGCCAGCAGGCAATGCACTTATACTGATAGATGCAAGACAGCTCACTTTGGAATAATGATTGGATCTTATATTGGGGATTTGAATTATGGGGAAGATAATGAGAAATATATCAAAGGTATAATAGAAAATAATTTTTGAAAGAAAGTTGAAAAACGGCAACTTGGCTAGAAAAGCCCCATTATAAATATGTTGACAAAACAGCTATCTATGCTATGCTTATTTTGCGTTTACGGCAACAGCCCAGGGCAGGTTTGGTCACCTGCTCCCGCAAGAACTGATTGCTTTAAACTATCTTTAACAAAGCAGTAAGAAGCATATCCGTATGCCAGAAAACAAGGATCAAGAGTTCGTTGATTACGTCGTCAAGGCGTTAGTTGACCACCCTGACGAGGTTAAGTCCGAACGCACGATTGATGAAATGGGTGTACTCATTACCCTCAAAGTTCACCCCGAGGACATGGGCCAGATTATCGGCCGTTCCGGTAATACCGCCCGCGCCATCCGCACTCTGTTAAGAGTAGTTGGCGCCAAAAACAACGCCCGCGTCAACTTAAAGATTCATGAACCAGAAGGTTCAACCCGCGGCCCGCGCCGCGAGCGCACTGATCGTCCTAATAGCGCTCCGCGCGAGGAAGAAATGGCCGACACCAGCGCTGTGGATGATTTGAAACTATAATCAAACACTGATTGAAAAATCACCATAACCGTGCTATACTAGGCACGGTTTTTGGTATAGAGAAATAATGGCTACATTGTTATATTGCTTTATTGTTTAAGAGAACAGAATAAAGTTAATAACAATATAACAGTATGACAATATAACAATTATCTTCGATTATGCGTTTCGACATTATCACCATCTTCCCTAAAATATTCGACTCCTATCTTTCCGAGTCTATTCTAGGCCGGGCGCAAAAAAAGGGTCTGATTGCCATCAGAACCCATGATCTGCGCGCTTTTACCACCGACAAACACCGCAAAGTGGACGACGCGCCTTATGGCGGCGGGGCTGGCATGGTCATGATGGCTGAACCAATCT
>MHKO01000032.1:0-4296 GCA_001818435.1 Candidatus Komeilibacteria bacterium RIFCSPLOWO2_02_FULL_48_11 | reverse complement strand
AGAAAAAGTCTAGCGCCAAGAGAAAGATTATCGTGTTCTCGGCTAAGGGAAAACAATTTAATCAAAAGATGGCCTATGACTGGTCCAAAAAACTGAACCAGCTGATTTTCATTTGCGGACGTTATGAAGGCATAGACGAACGGGTGAGCCAAGCCTTGGGAGCCGAAGAGGTTTCAGTGGGGCCGTATGTTTTAACTGACGGCGAAGTTCCGGCCATGACCGTGATTTCGGCTGTGGCGCGGTTGCTGCCTGGAGTGATCAAACTGGAATCATTGTCCGAGGAATCGCACAGTGATTCGCTCTTGGAATATCCTCATTACACCCGTCCTGAAACTCTGAAATACAAGGACAAAAAATACAAAGTGCCGGATGTTCTGCTTTCCGGCCATCACGCGGAAATCGCCAAATGGCGGAAAAACAAACGAAAATAAATTGACCAAAAGGCCGAAATTGGGTATACTTTTATCAATCAAACTATGTTTAAGACAGCCAACGCGCAACAAACAAAGAGCACTTATTTTCCATTCACCACCGGCCAGACGCCGTATATTTACAGTGTCAAAATTGAACCAGACGAGGATCGTTTTTACGCCGAGATCCCCTCTCTCCCAGGTTGCTACAGTTGGGGATATACTTTTGAAGAAACCTTAAAGAATATCAAAGAAGCTCTGGAACTTTATCTTGAAGTGGCCGCCGAAGACGGACGGCCAATACCCCTTGACGACCCCTATACCATTAAACAAGCGCCCTTAACAATCGGCGTTATAGTCTAACTGTGTGCTGGACCAACTGAAAAATCTCACGGCCAAGGACTGGCAGAATGCCGTTGAACGAGACGGCTTCTTCCCCAGAAAGAATAAAGGTTCGCACCACCTCTACCAGCACCCGGACGGCCGACGAGTGTTATTGGTTTATCACAAATTGGGCGATACTTTCGGGCCAAAAACCATCAAGCAACTATTACAAGGCGCGGCTTGGCAAGAAATGGATTTACGGCGCTTACGCCTGCTTTAAACAAACAACAAATGAAAAAATACCGGATAAAAATTCTAATTATCTTATTCCTGTTTTCAATGGGCGTTTTGCCTGTTGTTTTTGCGGCTACGCCGACTGTGGTTGACTCAAAAAAAGCGGCTTACATAACCAGTCCGCAAGGCTTAAAAGGGCTTAAGTCTTGGCAAATTTGGAAAGACCCAAACAGTAACCGCCTTTACCACGTTTTAGCCAGCACCTCCCGCCAAGCGCAAACTATTAAGGCGGAATTGGATAAAATAGCACAACAGCCTGTTAGTGCCGGAACATTGTCTCCAATGACCATTAACAATAATATTGGCACCTATATTCCCAATGCCCAAGAACTAAGCAAATTAAAATCCTGGCAAATCTGGAAAGACCCTAATAATAACCGCTTATACCACCTAAAGGCCAAAACCGCCCAGGAAGCACAAAAAGTTAAAAATAATTTAGAAGCTGGCACCAATACGACGCAAAAGACGACTCCCGAAACGTCAGGAGTAAGTCAGGAATTAGAAGAAAAAGTAAAAAAACAAAACGAAGCAATATCAAAACAACAAGAACAAATAATTAATTTACAAAAACAAGTTAAAGAAATAACTAAACAACCTGTACTCATACCAGAACCCCCAGCCTCTCCCATCACACCAGAAACTACAACAAGTAGTAACAACATGGTTCCTATTGTATATAATTTTTCGGTGCGGTTAGATACTAATGACCTTTTTAATTATGCAAATGCAAATTATAAATGTGGATTAAATTTGGGCTACAATACAACGCCTGATGGAGGTATTACAACCAGAACTGATGTTGACGATGAACCCTGGACTAATATAGTTGAATCGGGACGTGTAACGTTTTCTACTTTTTATATTAAAGGTGACGAAAAACAATTAAACGGATTATCTGTCAAATCATTAAAGCTTAGAAATACTGGCACAACTGATTTATCGAAAATTAATCTAAATATCACAGAAGGATCAAGTGATAAACTAATTGATGCCGATATCACGTTCCTAAACAATGAAGCTACTATAAATTTCACTAAATCTCTTGAGTGGCCAAAAGCCGGATTTTTTTACATATCTTTCGACCCATCTAGGCTAAAAATTGGTGAAACATTGGGACTTGAATTAACTAGTATTGATTATGGGAGTACTAATGATAATACATACAAATTACTAACATCTCTTCCAGCGAAATCAGGGCCACCAACACTAGCCATTAAATGTCAAATGATAAAATTTTGGTAAATAAACAGTGATGGATCAAAAAATTAAAAAATGGCAAAAACAAATTAAGCATCTGATAGATGAAATTTTAGATGCTAACGAAAGACAATATGTTTTCGAGGTTGAAAGAAAAATTATTAAAAATAACCCGGCTCTTTCAGAAAATAATATTTTTCTTGAATATTTATTTAGAAATTACGCCGAGTCGCAAGTTCTTGCAATATTGAGAATTGTAGATAAAGATGGCGACACTGGAAGTTTTGTTGCATTATTAAATGATTTATTAAAAAATTATGAAGAAATTATAAAATCTGGAAAACTTAATCAAAAGTTTATTAATGACATTGACAATAGCAGTATCGATTCTCATCTAAAAGATCATTTCAAAAAAGAAAGGGAAGATAATAAAATTTCTTTGGAAAAAATCAACTCGGATAAATTTGATCTTCTTAAAGAAACAGCCAAAATTAAAATTTATCGCGATAAATGGGTTGCACACATAGACCGAAAAAGAGTGCGCGTTGTAATTGAATTTGATGAATTAAATAGAATTATAAATTTTATTAATTCAAAAATTCAAGAATATTATACTTTTTTGACTAATTCCTCTATTTCCTTACTTTATACTTATGGTTTAGAAAGTGATAAGGAAATTTTCAGAATTGCATGGTTAACTCCTAGTGATGAGAAATAAAAATATCGGGGTATGCTCCTCTCCCGCCAAAATAGCCTAAAATCCTCAAAAAATAGGCATCCACACCTGTTCCACACCCTGCCGGCCCATTCTCTTGACATAGGCCTGAAAGAGCCCTATAATACTAGTGCTTACAATTAAGAAAAAGGAGAACACGCGCTAGAATATATCTAAAATATTCAAAAAAAGCTGTATATTGGCGTGTGGGCTCCTCGATGGGGGCCTTTTTCTTTGACAATTTATCTAGGTCGCTTTCCGCCACCGGCGGAGTAGTGATCTTAGAAGTCAGTAGAATTAAGTCAGTTGAAATTTTGAGCACTTATACAGTTGCAAAACGTCTATTCTATATTAAGAGTTTGATCCTGGCTCAGGATGAACGCTGGCGGCGTGTCTTAGGCATGCAAGTCGAGTGGTGCCGCAAGGTAACCACGGCAAACGGGTGCGTAACACATTGGTAACTTACCCCGAAGTGGGGCATAACCTGTCGAAAGACGGGCTAATTCCCCATAGTTTTCCAGATTGAAATATCTAGAAATAAAGATTTATCGCTTCGGGAGAGGCCTATGGTCCATCAGCTAGTTGGTAAGGTAATGGCTTACCAAGGCTACGACGGATAGCGGGTATTAGCGTACGACCCGCCTCACCGGGACTGAAAACTGCCCGGACTCCTACGGGAGGCTGCAGTCAAGAATATTCCGCAATGCCCGAAAGGGTGACGGAGCGACGCCGCGTGCAGGATGAAGGCCTTCGGGTCGTAAACTGCTTTTCTCAGGGAAGAATCCCGCACCTTTTTGGCTTGGTGTGATATAGTAGATGCATATGTACTACATCTACATTATCTATAATCTCGGCCTACAAGCGAGTCGGAAATTTTACATCGGCCTGACCGATGACCTCCGAAACTCTTGGAAAGTATATACGAAGCCAAAAAGGTGCGGGACTGACGGTACCTGAGGAATAAGAGGCTGCTAACTCTGTGCCAGCAGCAGCGGTAAGACAGAGGCCTCAAGCGTTATCCGGTGTTATTGGGCGTAAAGCGTCCGCAGGTGGCTTAGCGCATCTTTGGTCAAATCCCGAAGCTCAACTTCGGAACTGCTAAAGAGATGGCTAAGCTCGAGGCAGGGAGAGGCAAGCGGAATAGCTGGTGTAGTAGTAAAATGCGTTAATATCAGCTAGAACACCAAATGCGAAAGCAGCTTGCTGGAACTGTCCTGACACTAAAGGACGAAAGCGTGGGGAGAGAATGGGATTAGATACCCCAGTATTCCACGCCGTAAACGATGGGTACTAGGCATTGAGAGCTCGACCCTCCCAGTGCCGTTTAACCAAGCTAACGCATTAAGTACCCCGCCT
>MHKO01000031.1:9981-30204 GCA_001818435.1 Candidatus Komeilibacteria bacterium RIFCSPLOWO2_02_FULL_48_11 | reverse complement strand
GGACTGACGAACTTTTTGTTGCCGGCGCTAAAATCATCAAGGATCATCACCTGATGACCCTTGGCGATTAACGCGTCAACTAAATGCGAACCAATAAATCCGGCCCCGCCTGTAACCAAAATTTTCATATTAGTTCTCCGCGAGCGGCTCTATAGACAAACGAAAGCCAAGTCCATGAAGAACAGCGCCTACGGTTTCCAGCCGCGGATTGCCTTCTTTTGACAAAGCCCGGTAAAGGTTCTGGCGATTAAGGCGCGTATCCTCCGCCAGCTTACCGAGCCCACCCTGAGCTTGCGCCACATCGCGTATGGCCAAAAGAAAATCATCTATGTCTTTATCGTTGGCATAATCAGCCAACGATAAACTAAGATATGCCCGCGCTTCTTTGGGGTCTTTGAGCTTATCAATGTGATACGTTTTGAAATTTCTCAATTGTCTCATAGCTCCATACTCCGCTTATAATCCTGCCAAAAGTGTTTCGCTTTTTGTATGTCGTGCACTTGACTGCTTTTGTCACCGCCAACGAGGAGCAGAATTTCCTCTGGACCACTATAGCCGAAATAGACGCGGTATCCGGGGCCAAAGTGCATCCGCAGCTCATATATACCTTCACCCGCCGACACCGCATCGCCCAGATTATTCTGTTCAATCCTTCTCAATCTTTTTCTTATTCTTAAACGCGTAGTTTCATCTCTTAATGATTCAAGCCAGGTGATAAAAGGTTCGTCGCCATTGCTGTTTTGATATATTTTCACCTCCATATCTATTGTATGCTATAAACGACAAAAAGTCAAACAATAAACATATCCCTAAATGCGAACCGATGAATCCGGCCCCGCCGGTAACGATAATTTTCATGCTGATCTAAATTTCTCTTAACGTTGATATGATAGCTTCATCCAGGGTATGATCTCCACCACCCTCAGCTCGATAGTTAACCATCTCCAATACAACATTCTTTAAAACAACTAAGTAAGCATCCACATCTGGGACTGCCTCCGGTGCTTCACTCGCACTAAAAATGTTTTTCTGAATTATCACTTCGTAATTTCCTATCTTTTTAGTTTTGTCTTTCGAGTCAGTTCCACGAAAGCTCGCCCGATCATTTATGTGAATAATGATTCCACTACCTAACCCGGAATCAAAACTGCTGGGAGAATTTATTGTTATCTCCTCTAATGTCCCCGAAGTCCCCGCTGCTTCCTCTAATTTTTCCGAGAAAGGATACTTAAAAGTGAATCCATACTTTTTGTTTGTATACATTTTCCAATTAGATGTATCAATAGTATTCTGATTTTTCACTTCATTACCACTTTGCTCTGTAATTGGCGTAGAAGTTTGCCCGGGATTTGACGAACGACTAGCCAAATAAACAACCCCAGCCACAACTATGACGACAACGATTATAATCAGTGATTTTTTTGACATATTTTTTCGGATTCCCGCTTGCGCGGGAATGACAATCAATAATGTTATGTGTGTTGATTAAGGGGATCTCTCACCCCATCACACCCATCTTTTTTATTACGTTTAGAGCTTATAGACGCCCGGGAATCTTGAATAGCACGAGTGGGGTTCGAGATGACAAAACCACCTAAATTCCTATCCACCATTTCCACCCGGTGTATCAGTCTGCCACAAACCCTTTTCTTCATAATGGAACCGGACCGATTCAATATAGCGGATGGTTTCTTCCAAGCCCTTTTCAATGGCAATGACCGGGAACCAGGCTATCCTTTCTTTGGCTTTTTTAATATCCGGCAAGCCCTGAACCTGAAAATTAGGCAAGGGTTTCTCAAAAACTATTTTTGACTTGGAATTGAGAATGTTAATGATTTTCTGGGCAATGTCCGCAATCTTGTACTCTTTGTCATTGCCGATATTGAGCGGCTCGGATTCATTGGACTGCATCAATTTAAAAAGCGCGTCCACCGTGTCTTTCACGTAACAAAACGAACTTTTAGTCTCCTCGCCGCCAAAAACCACGATATCTTTGTTGTCCAGGGCATTGGCGATAAAATCAGGAATCATGCGGCCTTCGGCCATTTTCATGCGCGGGCCGTAGGTGGAAAAAATGCGCGCCACTTTAACGTCCACGCCTTCCTGCTCGCGGTAAATAGAACAGAGTGTTTCCGCGAAGCGCTTGCTTTCGTTGTAAGACGCGCGCTCGCCCCAAGGATTCACAAAACCCCAATAATCTTCCTTGAAATATTTCGTTTCCGGCAAAGGGTCGCCGTAAATTACGGAACTGGAAAGATGCACTACCGGCGCCTGGTGCTCGCGCGCCAGCTCCAGCACGTTCTTTAAGCCCACGGAATTGGTGAGCGCGGTTTGAAGCGGCAATTTTTTCGGGTCTTTGTAAGAAGTCGGGCTGGCGCAGTTGTAAATTTCCTGGATGCCTTGAAACTCAATTTCAAAAGCGGCCAGTTCCGAAAAACTGGATAAATTAATCGGGGCCACAATGTCGTGCTTGATGAATTTGAAATCCGGAAATTGCAAAAACGGGTCAATGTTTATTTCGTGGCTGGAAACAAAATTATCAACGCAGATGACTTTTGATTCTCCTTTTTTAAGCAGTTCCTCGCAGACGTGAGAACCAATGAATCCGGCCCCGCCGGTGACAATGACGTTTTTTTTATCAAACACTCCCTTTATTTTGTCAATCATATAATTTTAGTTACGTTTTACTCCCACGAATTACGAATCAGCTACAAATCTACAAATTCTTTTATTTGTAGATTTGTATTGTATTTGTAATTCGTGGGTATTATAATCCCACATTTACCCCTCCCTTAAACCCTGGCTCAAAAACCGCAAACACCGAATCTTGCGACCAGTCGGCTCCGAACTTGCTGAACACTCGCACATCGGCTTCTTGGCCAACTCCAGCGCCGACGATAATTTCAGCGGCCGGATCGTCATCAACATTGCCAACCGCCGCCAGAGCGCCGGTGCGGCCAGTCTTTTCAAAAGCGAAAAATTGACCTTTAAGAATGCCGTCAGGAGTAAAAATCCTAATCTGCGGACCGCCTTGAATCGGTGAAACGACTATTTCCACCTGGCCATCGTTGTCAACGTCCCCGGCCGCTAAGCGCACCCCGCCTCGGAAAGACTTTGGATAAGCCAAAAAAGAGCTGGCTTTATTTCCTAATCTATCAAAAATCTGCACTTCTGGCAATGAGCCGCGGGAGCTGCCGACAATAATTTCTGCTTGGCCGTCGTGGTCAATGTCCGCGGCGGCCAGAGGCAAGCTCTCAATTAAATTAGGTTTGGATAAAGCAAAGTTATACCGCTCTTGGCCCTGGTAATTGAAAATTTTGATTTGGGCGTTCTTTTGATTTTTGGCTGAAACTATTATTTCATCTTGGCCGTCCCCATCCACGTCAGCCGCGGCTAATTGAACGCCGCCCCGATATTTTGAGCCAAAAGCGAAGAATTGGCTTTTGAGTTTCCCTCCGGCAGTAAAAATCCTAATCTGCGAACTGCCGGCCGAACCCGGAGCAACAATAATTTCCCGGCTGCCATCGCCATCCACGTCAGCGCTGGCAACTGCGGCTCCGCCGCGGAAAGATTGCGGAAAAGCCAAAAAACTGGTTTTGACCCCCCTAGCCTGACTAAAGCTGATAATCTCTGCTTTCCTGTTGGAAAACGGAGTGGTTAAAATTTCTCGCCGGGTATTGATTATTTTTTGATTGTCTTTTTTTTCCGGACCTAAACCCGGGGTTTCGCTGGCTAATTGCACCGCCTCTCTGGCATCCAGCAAACCGCCGCCAAGCTGGGCCAGGTAAAAAGGATTTTCAGACGTAATATCTTGGCCCGTCTGCCTGATTATGGCAATCACCTGGTCATTTGAGAGGCGGGGATTAATTGATTTGACCAGTCCAGCCACGCCGGCCACAATCGGGGTGGACATGGAAGTGCCCCGCCAGCCGGCGCGGTACTTGTCGTCAAATTTACCGCCTTGCCGAGGGTCAAAAACTTGGGGCCCGGCCAGACCATTGCCCGGAGCGTTAATGTCAATGCAATGAAAACCAAAATTAGAGAATGATGATTTGCGATTGTCTTTATCAACCGAACCAACGCCGATAATATGATTAGCCCCGCCATCAGCGCAAACCGGAAAAAGCGGCCGGAAATCCAAATCACCGCCAATTAAAAAATCATTGGCCGCGTCATTGCCCACGGCCGCCACCAGCACAATGCCCGCGTCATAGGCTTTTTTGATGGTATTATTAAGTATTTCGTCGGTTAGGGCTCCGACAAAACTCATGTTGATGATGTCGGCCCCATTGTCAATGGCGTACTGGATGGCTTTGGCCACATCAGCCGTGGTGCCGGCGCCATCGCCGGCCACGGCCCGCAAAGCCATGATTTTGCAATTCCAGCAGACGCCGGCCAAACCTTCGTTATTGTTAGTGCTGGCCGCGGCAATGCCGGCCACGATAGTGCCGTGGTTAATGCCCTCAAAACTATACGCGCCAGTGAATTTAGGATGCGGGTCAGACGTGTTCTCCAAGAAATCCCAGCCATTCAAATCATCAACATAACCGTTGGCATCATCATCAATGCCATTAAGCGGAATCTCGCCGCGATTAAACCACATGTTAGCGATAATATCCGGATGATCCGTGTCCACGCCGGAATCAATAACCGCGATAATAACATCTTCCGAGCCAGTGGTTTTGGCCCAGGCTTCGGGAATGCGCACCTGTTCCAAATAACTGGCCTGGTTAGCCGAGAAAAAAGGATCATTGGGCAAAACCGCGGCCGCCATGGCCGCGGCTGGTAAAAATATTGATAATAAAATAATAAAAAACTGGCGCATGTCTATTATAGTTATTCGGCCAGAAAATCAGTTTTTGAACCCGACTGTATCTGGCGCACAAACTCCAAAACTTGATCGCGCAAAGATGGGTCGCGCCTGACAACTTCTTCCGCCGCAGAGAGGGCTTCCTCTTTTTTTCCCATTTGAGCGTAAAGAGCGGCCAGGCGCGCCTGGGCCGCGCCGGTCGGCGCTTGCTCCGCGATTTGCTTATATAATCTTAATAGCCGGGCATAATCTTTTTTTTCTATATATAAGGGGGCGATGTAGTTAGCTTCTTTTTCGTCGTTAAAAATATAATTTTTGTCTAAAGCCTCGTCCGCGGCTGCAATCGCCTTATCTTTCTCTCCGGCCTGAAGATAAGCGAAAGATAACAGCCAGTAAGTGGTTGGCGCGGCTTCATAAATCTTGGCCGCATTTTCTAATACCTCTATTCCCTTCCCTGTATTCCCGCTTATCAAATAAGTATTGGCTAAAGAATAAAAAACTTGCTGCCGGGCCTGGCCTAAGGCCGCGGCCTCAAGCAAAGCTCTCTCAGCCTTGGTTAAAACCATTTTAGACGCTTCGCTTGAGGAATTTTTCAACAGCTCGCCGTAGATATTAACCGTGTTGCCATAACTTAAAAGCAGGCGCACATCACTCGGATTTTTAGCTATGGCCTTCTCCATTTCCTTGAGAGTAAAACCAAAACCGTTCCGCAGCTCGTCCGCTGTCATCTTATGAGTAAACGGGTACTGGCTCATGAACTGGCCCAGTTTAATAGCCACTTCGCGCCGGTCAAAATCCGACAAACCAAAAATTTTCCGATAATCAGCAATGGAGGCTGACAACGGCTGGCTCTCGGGCTTGGCTAAATTAGCCAGCAGTAATTGGTTATGCTTAATGAGCTTGATATTAGTCTGATAAGCGATGGCTGACACTGCTAAAAAAGCCGCCAGGCACGAGATCCAAATCCAAGCCGCGTTTGGTGAAAATAGCGGCCAACGGAAACGCCCGCACCAACGGCCGATTTTATCCGACCAGTTGGTTTTTGATTCAAAACTGCGGGAGACGACATAGGCCAGCGTAATCGCCAGCATTAAATATGAAGTGGTGGAATCAAAGACAAACAAATTCTGAACAAAGTAAGCCACAAAAAAACTCGCCCAAATCATCGCCTCCAGCCGGGCTTCAAGCCGGGCTTTGCCCAGCCGCCAGAGAGAATATAAAACCCCTAGGCCAACTGACAAATAAGATAACAAGCCAATTATCCCCATGGTGGTTAAAACTTCCAAAACCATATTATGCGCCCGATCCCACCAGGTTTCAGTACCCACCAGAGAATAAAAGCGGGGGTTGAAATGCTTGTTAAAAATAACGTCAAATTTCTGGGGCCCCACGCCCAGCCACAAATTTTCCCGCACGCCGGATAAGGCTCCTTGCCAAGAAATAATACGGGTTTGAATGGTCGGGTCTGACAAAGAAGTGCTAAAATACGGGCCAGCCAAGCGATTGGTGGCTACAATGGAGGCGTGGCGGAAAATAAACAAAAAGCCGGCAATAATAAATAACGCGACTAGGGCCGATAAAATCCAGCGTTTAGCCCGCGTTCTCTCCGCCCAAAGAGCGTAACAGATGGCAAAAAATACTAAGCCCGCAACTAAGCCCAAGAATGCGCCGCGGATGCCGGTCATCAAAAAAGCCACGGCCAAAACTGTCAAGCTAAAAACAGCGGCCGCTCGATGCCAGGCCCTCCGAGTTTTGTCGATGATTAAATTCAGAGCCAGGGCCAGATGGAAAAGCAGATAAACCGCTAAAAAACCAGGGTTGCCGATGGTTGAGGTAATCCGCCCGGCGTTGGTGTCATAAATCCGCCAGGGACCGAAATGATCCACCCCTAAACGCTGTAAAAAGCCGTAGCCGGATAAGATTAAGGCCACGACAATCGAAATGCTGAATAATTTTTGCCATTCCCTTTTCTCCCGAAAAACCGAGCTGGCTATGACTATCAACAGCCAAAAATGCAACCAACTGAAAATACCGTCCATGCGCTCGTAGTTGCCCCAAAAACTATAATTAAAATTAATGCCCGCGAGTGAAGTCAAAAACACCACCCCGGCAAAGACAATAAGAGTCAAAAAAATTAAATGGTACCTGGGCCTGTACTTTGGCGCCAGCCAAGACAGCGGCAAATAAGCGATTAGGGCCGCTTCCACTAAAAGGCGGATAAAGGCCATTTTAGGGAAAATCGCGGGGAAAAAGAACGCTGCTGAAAGAATTAATGGCGCCCAAATAGACGCGTAAACGCAAATTTTTACTATTGATAATAAAATTTTTTCCGCTTGGCTATTTAGCATCCTTATATTGTGACTAAAAAACAGAATTTATGCAAATTGACAAAATGGTTAAAATTGGGTACATTTTTGATATTCATGACTGAAAAATTCAGACAATTCATGCTCTTTATCGGCGATACCCTATTGCTTTACGCGGCCTTGTACATCGGCCTTAGCCTGCGTTATCAAAGGTTTATCGGCGCGGAAGTTTGGGATAAGAACTGGCCGACTTTTTCGGTTATATTCGCCATCTGGCTGATAATTTTTTACATTGCCGGTTTCTATACTTTAACCAATATTCGCAATGACTTAAAATTCTACATCACCGGCAGCCAGACTATCGCCATTGGCGCGTTGGTGGCCGTGGCCTTTTTTTACGCTACCCCAACGGCCGCAATCGCGCCTAAAACCATTTTGCTCTTAACCACCCTGGCTTTTCTTGTCCTCTGGCTGGCTTGGCGGCGGCTGGCGCATCGTTCAATTTCTTCTTTGGCTCTCAAGCGCCGGGTGCTGATGATCGGCGATAATAAAACTGTTGAAGAATTAACTAATCTTTTTGACCATAATCCGCAACTGGGTTATGAGATGGCGGTTATACTTCCCCATAACCCCAAAGACGCGATTGGCAACTTGCCTGATTACCGCAATCCGGACGAGCTCGAAAACATCATTAAAAAATACCGCATCTCCACCATTGTCATGGATAACCAGGGCCGAGCTTCAAAAGATTTAATCAACAACCTTTTTCATTACTTGCCTTTGCGCTTGGAATTCATTTCTCTGGATCAATTCTATGAAACCATCACTAAGCGCATTTCCATTGAAACCATTGACCAATTTTGGTTCTTGGAAAATTTCCAAGAAGGCAAAAAACGGCTCTATGACACCGGAAAAAGAGCGATTGATATTCTGGTTGGCATATTGGCCGGCCTCTTGGCCATATTGCTCATTCCGCCCATCAGTCTTTTAATTCTCGCCACCACCGGCCGGCCGGTATTTTTTACCCAAATTCGACTGGGTAAAAATGGCCGTCCGTTTCGAGCGATTAAATTCAGAACCATGGTTAAAGACGCGGAAAAAAACGGGCCTCAATGGGCGATTAAAAACGACATCCGCGTCACCAAGCTGGGCCGACTTCTCCGCCTGACCAGGTTTGATGAAATTCCCCAGCTCTTTAATATTATCAAAGGCGAAATGAGTTTTGTCGGGCCGCGCCCGGAACGGCCTGAGTTCGTGGCTAATCTGGAAAAGATCATTCCTTTCTACCGCGAACGCTTGCTGGTAAAACCGGGTTTGACCGGCTGGGACCAAATCTCGGGCGAGTACCATTCGGCCAGCCGCGAAGATTCGCTCAAAAAGCTGCAATACGATTTATATTACATCAAAAACAGGTCGCTGATTTTGGATATCGCCATTATTTTAAGAACCATTAAAACCGTGCTGTCAGCGGTGGGAAGATAAATTTTTAATTTCCAAATGCCAATAACCAATTTCCAGTAAATTTCCAATAACCAAAATCCAATATTGGAACTTGGAATTTGGAGCTTTACTGGAAATTGGTTATTGGAAATTTATTATATGACTCACTATTATGAAGTATCCACGCGTTTTGTTTTGTTCCGGCATATTCCCTCCGGCCATTGGCGGTCCTGGCGCTGTGCTTACCAAGCTCATACCCGGCTTAATTGAGGCTGGCTTTGCTTGCACTGTGGCGACTTTTGGGCCGGACGACAAAATAGCCCGTAATTACGCGGTAGAACGGGTGACTTTCTCCACTCCTAAACCATGGCGATTACTGCGGGTTTTGGGCCAAATTTGGCGCCTGGCACGCCAAAATGACATTATCTATGCCACTGACACCTACACCCATGGCCTGGCCGCTCTTTTGGTTAGTAAATTAAGACGCAAAAAACTCATTATCCGCTTTACCGGAGATTCGGCCTGGGAAGCTGCTTTTAACCAGGGTTTAACGCAAGACTACATCGTCCCATTTCAGAAAAAATGGTACGGCCCAAAAATCGCTTTTAGAAAATGGCTGCGCAAACAGATATTAAAAGGCGCGGACAGGATTATCACTGACTGCGAATTTTTAAAAAACTTGCTTGGCATTATCGGGGTTGATAAAAATAAAGTGTCAGTGATCAACAACGCGGTTGAGTTATTGTCAGAAGCCGACAGCATTAAAAATTTCGGCGAGCATGTTTTATTAACCCAAGGACGGCTGGTGCCATGGAAAGGCATTACCGCCATAATTGACGCTGTTCCTTTGATTCAAAAACAATTTTCAGATGCCAAGCTCTTGATTATGGGCGACGGGCCGGAGGAAGAGAAATTAAAGTTACAAGTTACAAATTACAAGTTACAAGACAGCGTGATATTTCTAGGCAAGGTAACGGACAAAAAACAAAAAAAAGCTTATTATCAAGCCAGCCGAATTTTTGTTCTCAACACTTTCTACGAAGGCATGTCTAATACCCTATCTGAAGCTATGTCCGAGGAGTTACCAGTGATTACCACTATGGCGGGCGGCAATCCGGAATTTGTAGATGACAATAATGGCCGCTTGGTGGAATATAATAATATTCAACAAATAGCATCGGCTGTGATAGAATTATTGGCATCCCCGGAACTGGCAAAAAAACTGGGAGAGAGCGGGCGGGAGAGAGCCCGAAAGTTCACGATTGAAAGATTGGTTGAGAAAAATATAAATGTCATCTCGAGGCCTAGATAATCTTGTTAATATCAATGGACTAATATTAGCGAAGAACTTTTAGATTAATAGGAGTGTTGCAGGCCGAGAGATCCCCTGGCTATTGCTCATAATAATGGGATCTCTCACCCCACGACGCTCAGAGCAATCAATTACAGCCATAGGCAATACTCATCCCTTGCTATTATTAAGTTCATTAAGGGGTTCGAGATGACAGTAAAGCTCGGGATGACAAAAACCATATGAATATATTAGTTACCGGCGCGGCCGGCTTCATCGGCAGCCATCTTACTGAAAAACTCTTGAACGACGGCAATCGCGTTATTGGTTTTGATAATCTGCAGACCGGCTCCAAGGACAATCAAAAAAATTTTATAAACAACGAAAACTTTTCATTTGTCGAGCACGACATTACCGAGCCCCTGCCAGTTGAAGAAAAGATTGACCAGATTTACCACCTGGCTTGTCCGGCCGCGCCGATCCACTACCAAAAAGACCCGATCAAAACATTAACCACGGCGTTCATCGGCACAAAAAATGTTTTAGACCTTGCCCGCAGATTCGGTGCTCGTATCCTTTATACTTCCACTTCCGAAATTTACGGCACGCCTTTGGAGCACCCCCAGCACGAAAATTACTGGGGCAATGTTAATCCGATTGGACTCCGTAGCTGCTATGACGAAGGCAAGCGCGCGGCCGAAGCTCTGTGTTTTGCCTACAACCGCCAGCACTTGACCGATATCCGCGTAGTGCGTATTTTTAACACTTACGGCCCGCGTTTGGCGCAAAACGACGGCCGGGTAATGCCTAATTTCATCAACCAAGCCTTAAAAGGCGAACCGATTACCTTGTACGGCACCGGTGACCAAACCCGCAGTTTCTGTTATATTGACGATAATGTCCGCGGACTTATAGCCATGATGAACCAGGATAATTTCTTGGGCCCGGTCAACATCGGCAATCCCGCGGAAATCACCATGCGCGCGCTGGCGGAAAATATTATCAGGCTGACGAATTCAAAATCGCAAATTACCTATCACCCTCTACCACAAGACGACCCGCACCGGAGAAAACCGGATATAACTTTGGCTAAAGAAAAATTAAACTGGGAACCAAACGTAAGTTTAGAAGAAGGGTTAATAAAAACAATTAATTATTTTAAATACGCGTCATCCTGAGCGAAGCGGCAATAGTTCGCCGTCATTCTGAACGAAGTGAAGAATCTCCGGGATAACCCACGAGATCCCAGCCAGAGGCTGGTCGGCCTCTGGCCGACTTCAACTCGGCTTCGCCTCAGGATGACGGGAAAAACTCGCTCGGCATGACGATTCAATTATGCCCAAAACCATTCTCGTCACTGGCTCAGCCGGCTTCATCGGATTTCATGTTTCAAAAGCGCTTCTGGAGCGGGGCGATATTGTGATTGGCGTGGACAATTTCAATAATTATTACAATCCACAACTCAAAGAGGCGCGCCATAAAATTTTAGAGCAGAATAAAAATTACAAACTCTATCGGGCGGATATTTGCGATAAAGAAGAAATAGAAAAAATATTCGGCCAGGAACAAATTGATGCTATCTGCCACCTGGCGGCCCAGGCCGGAGTGCGTTATTCGCTTGAGCATCCCGGCGAATACGCCCAGATAAACATTCAAGGCACAATAAACATCTTTGAAGCCGCGCGGCTAAAACAAATCAAAAACGTTATTTACGCCTCCAGTTCGTCAGTCTATGGCAATAATCCCGTGCCCTGGAGCGAAACTCAAGATGTCAGCCAACCAATCAACACTTATGGCGCCAGCAAACGGGCGGTTGAACTGCTGGCTTATGTTTATCATCATCTTTACGAGCTCAACATGATTGGCCTGCGCTATTTTACAGTCTATGGCCCTTATGGCCGGCCGGACATGGCTTATTTTAAGTTCGCGGACAAGATAGTCAAGAACGAACCGATTGATATTTTTAACTACGGCAAAATGAAGCGCGACTTCACTTATATTGATGACATTGTGGCGGGCACGCTCGCGGCCATAGATAATCCCCAGCCGTATGAAATCTACAACCTGGGAAACCATCAAAGCGAAGAATTAGGGAAGTTTATTGAATTGATTGAACAAAATTTAGGAAAAGAAGCAAAAAAGAATTATCTGCCTCTGCAGCCGGGTGATTTTTTGGAAAACTTCGCTGATATCGCCAAAGCCAAAAAAGACCTGGGCTTTGAACCCAAGACTTCGCTGGAAGACGGGATAAGGAAGTTTGTGGAATGGTATAAAGTGTATTATCGGATTTGAAAATCCACCACCTCTTGATTCTGCCGTAATTTAACTATGGTATTAGACGCTATAAAACCGCGCAATGAAGAACCCCCGCCGCAAGCGGACGGGGTATTGAAAACTAATAAATAATAATTAATATCGTCTTCGCCGTATATTTCAAAATTATTTTTCTTAAACAATTTCATTGAAGGGATGTTATCTTTTTTAATCTCAGCCAAAATCTTCTTGCCATGGCCATGGCCAAACTGCGATAACGATTCTTTTAAAAGAACAGACCCCAGGCCGTGGCCATGATATTCAGGGTCAAGCGCAATGGAGGTAATATAAGCATCGTCCTCTGCCTTATAATCAAACCGGCAATAACCAATAACTTTTCCGACTTTGCTCTCCAAGACATAACAATGATTGTCAGCACCGCTGAAATATTTTTTATCAAACCATAATTTATGGCTGGCAAAAGAAACCTCTTCTTGGTTATTGGAATTTGCCCTCACTATTGGATGGTTTTTAATTTCCCAAATGCGCACGCAATCATTCTGATTCACCAGCCGCACCGCGAAATCTTTAGCCTCACTTTCCATAGTAATGTTTTTTATCAAGAGGCGTTCCTTGCTCGATATCAGCCGCCGCCCGCTTGCCAATAACTTCTTTATAATGCTTGGGCGCCAAGCCGTGCCCGGGACGGATGGAGCGAACGTTTTCTTTTGTTAATGGCTCGCCTTTTTTTATGTCTTTTACCGCAAAAAGCGAGCGTCTAAAGATGAGATTCGGCAATTCACGAACTCCCGCCCCATAGCTAACCTTTCCCAGCGCTTTCTCCAAATCTCTGACTGTTTGCACTAAATTTTTAAACTCCCCGGGCTCCAAGGAAAAGGCCGCATCAGGCCCATGGTCCTGGCGTGACAAAGTCAGGTGTTTTTCAATAATAGAACCGCCTAAAGCGACAGAAGCAACGGCCGCGACATTATTAAGCGAATGATCGGATATTCCGGAAATCACATTGAATCGTTTAATAATGTCGGGAATGGTTTTGATATTCATATCCTCCGGTAAGGCCGGATAAGCGTTAACGCAATGCAACACGGCTAATTGCTTTGCGCCAAACTTACGCAATGTCTTAACGGATAAGGCAACCTCCGCGCTTGTAGCCATGGCCGCGGACATAATAATCGGCTTTTTGGTTTTGGCGATTATCTTCAATAAAGGAATATCCGCCATTTCATAGCCGGCGATTTTATAGAGCTGAACCTTCATTTTTTCTAAAAAACTAACGGCTGTTCCATCAAACGGCGCGGAAAAAAATATCAAACCCTTCTTTTCAGCGTACTTCTTTAACTTCGGTTGCCACTCCCAGGGCGTATAAGATTTCTGATAAAGCTCATAAAGAGTTTGGCCCGACCACGGCCCTTTGCCGCCAATGCGGAACCATTTTTTATTTGATTTGATAGTCAGGGTATCCGGAGTGTAAGTCTGCAACTTAATAGCATCAGCGCCGGATGCTGCCGCGGCATCGATTATCTTTAAGGCCTGTTGATAGGATTGATTATGATTGCCGGACATTTCGGCCACAATAAAAACCGGGTGAGCCAGGCCAATTTTCCTTTTTCCTATTCTTATTTCCATAGCTATCTTAATTTATAAGTGCCTTGTTTAATTTGTTTGGCGCCTTGTTGCTCTGATTTAATTATTTTTTCAATATTGGCGCTCTTATAACCCGCCTCAATAATCTTTGCCCATAACTTGGGTTGATGCTTAAGAACAATTTTTTCAGCGGAAACATAGTTTAAATTAATCCCCGTGAAAGCCTTCCCTAACTCTTTAAAATTTTCCACCATGGCTTTAACGCGCGGCAGATGATAGGCATTGGAAATAATTATAACTTTCTTAAAATTCTTATTTTTCGCAATTCTGGCCAGAGCCCGCAGTTGTTCAAAAGTGCTGCCTGATTGGCCTTCAACGATAATATCCGAGCTCTTAACACCCAATTTTTTCAGCTCTTGTTTTATCACCCCGGCCAAAGTAACGGCCTGGGGTGCGCCTTTGAGGTGGCCATGGCCACCCAACGCTATCACCCAATTAGGATTATGGCGATAGAGATAACTGGCGGCCACTACCCGCAAATAATCTCCATAAGCTTTGGGGCGCGCGTTTTGATCGTTGTATTTAGTGCTGCGCCAGCGGCCGTTTTTATCCTTAGCCAAACCGCCGCCTAAAATTATAACCGCGCTATTCTGATTTAAGTTCGGATTATTCTTTAAATATTTAATCACTTGCTTAACGTCAATAATGCCGCTGCCGCCATAAAATTTATCATATATCCGCCGCAGGAAGAGATAATCAGCTTCATCGTCAAGAGTTAGCCGCCAATGGCCTTGGTATGATTTCGGAACCGTATAAGCGGCCGTGTCGCCATGTTTAATCATATAAGGAGTAACGTGCTCTTTCTCGCGCGCGGACTTGGCCTTTTGGTACGCCTGCCTAAGCAGGGCAAAAGAAAATACTTCGCAATCAAGCCCCCGGGGGAACACCCGCCGCAAACAGTTGCTGGCATAATCAGCACGGCTCTCCTTAAAAAATTTAATCAACTCATCAATGATAAAAGGATCAATCAACGGACAGTCGGCGGTAATGCGGACAATAACATCCAGGGTATGTTCTGCGGCGCAGGCATAAAAACGTTTTAAAACGTTATCCAAATCTCCCCTAAAAAACGATATCTTATTCTTTCGACAAAAAGTTGCAATGGCATCATCGCTTCTCTCTTTGGAAGTGGCCACGATAATATTCCGCGCCAGCCGGCTGCGCGAACACCGTTGCCAAACATGCCAGAGTACCGGCTTGCCGGCCAATGGCTTGAGCACCTTTCCGGGCAAGCGGGCTGAGTTCATTCTGGCTTGTATGATTATTCCTACTTTCATGCTGGTTAGGGTTGCTTGGCTAACAAAAACATCTCGTCGATATTGCGGTTTTTAGTGTATAAATATTTTTCTCTTTTCATCATCCTTAAGTCTGGAAAAGCGTCCAAGTATATCTTGGAAAAATCCGCTTTCCATAAGCGGTCTTTATGCCCCCGGTATTCAATCGACTGATACTGATCGCTAAAATATTCAAAACCCCATATATATTTTTTACTGACTCGGTATATTTCCGCCAACGCGGCTTTGATGTCATTTGGACTAATATGAATCAAAACGCCGGTTGTAAATACTAAATCAAAAGAACTATCTTTAAACGGCAAAGCGAAAGCGCTGCCTTCAATGATATTTATACCTTTAGTTAATTCGCGCGCCCGCTTAACGGCATGTGATTGAATTTCAATACCTGTCAGATTACTATACCCTTGCTGTTGCAGTAAACGCAATTGATTACCGACATTGCAGCCAACCTCTAAAATACTGGCTATGACCAAATCTTTCAAAAAATAACTGTTCATTTCAGAACGAGTTGTATTGTACGTGGCTTGGTAAAATTTGTCCAATGATTCCGGAGCATATATACTACGTTCTGTGTAGGCTTGGCCAAAATCAGATTTCCAAAAATTTTGTTGTTTGGTGTTTGGCACGCTCATTGGTTGAAATATGATTTAATATGGGACGAAATACAAGAAACTTGTGCACGGCTAAGGGAGGAATAAATAGGGATACTCAAACAAGTGTCACCATAAATTTGCGCATTTTTACAATTAACCCGAGCGTAGCCGTGTCGTTGATAATAAGGATGCAGATAAACAGGCGGATAATGTATTTGTGTGCCAATGCCTTTGGCCTTTAAAAAATCCTTTAAGAGGGCGCGATCTTTGGCGAATTTTGCCCGGATGACAAACAAATGCCAGGCGGATTCGGCATTGCCGATTTTACCGGGAAGAATCAATTGTGGAATATTTCGCAACTGGCGACAATACCATCCAGCAATACGCCTGCGTTTGGCTATAAAATTGTTCAGCTTCTTTAATTGGCTCAAACCCAAGGCGGCTTGAATGTCTGTCAAGCGATAATTAAAACCAAGCAGACCCATACTGTTAGACCCTTGTTTATTCTTGCTGATGCCGTGGGACCTTAACTTGATTAGCCGCTCATAGTATTCTTTTTGGTTAGTCATAATGGCGCCGCCCTCGCCCATAGTAATGGCTTTGACCGGATGGAAACTAAAAGTGACCAGGGCGCTGTCTCCATTACCTATCCGGCGCCTGCCATATTTAGCGCCAAGCGCGTGAGCGGCGTCTTCTATAACTTTAAGCTTATATTTGCGAGCCAGGCGCCAGATTACATCCATATTGGCTGGTTGACCGGCAAAATGAACAGGAACAATGGCTTTGGTTTTCTTGGTAATCAGCTTGGCTATTTTCGATTCGTCAATATTATAACTATCCATCCGTATATCGCAAAAAACCGGCTTAGCACCGCAGGCTATCGCCATATTGGCCGTGGCCGCGAAAGTATTGGCCGGAATAATAACTTCATCACCCTTCTTTATGCCCAAAGCTAAATAAGCCAGATGCAAGGCCGCGGTCCCGGAGGAAACCGCTACCGCGTATTTGGCGCCGCAATAATCAGCCAAGGCTTTCTCAAATTCAAGAATTTTCGGCCCTTGCGTCAGCCAATCGGACTTGAGCGCCCTAACGACCGAGTTAATATCATCTTTATCAATAAATTGATGGCCGTAGGGAATCATAAATTTAATTCTTAAGATTGGCGACTATTTTTCTGAGCTCCTCCTGCGAAAGACGCTCCTTGTCGTTTTCACTGGTAAAATAAAAATCTCTGTCCAATTTTTTGCCTTGTTGGTAGTATTTCTGATAATCGGCTCCAGAAAAACTAAACTCCGGAAGTACCACATAATAATTATTTACCTCCAGCGAGTGGCCAGCCTCCTCTTTGGTCAATAAAGCTTCGTGTAATTTTTCACCCGGTCTGATGCCAATAGTTTCTTTAATGCTGTTGGGTGCCAGAGCGTCAAGTAAATCAATAACGCGCATGCTGGGAATTTTGGGCACAAAAATTTCTCCGCCTTCCATGTTCTCTAAAGCGAATAACACCAAGCCAAAACTTTGCTCCAGTGTAATCCAGAATCTGGTCATGCGTTCGTCCGTAATAAAAACCTTGTCTTTATTTTTTCTATTCAATATCAAATCCACAATACTGCCGCGGCTACCGATAACATTGCCATAACGAACGCAACTGAATTTCGTCTTGGCTCCGGCGTAAGAGTTGCCGCTAATAAATAATTTTTCCGCGCAGAGCTTGGTTGAACCATATAAATTAATCGGCTCAGCCGCCTTATCCGTGGAAATCAGTATGGCTTTCTCAACGCCCCGGTCAAGGGCCGCTTCAATGACGTTCTGCGAGCCAAGGATATTCGTCTTAACCGCTTCGAACGGATTATATTCAAGCATTGGCACCTGTTTAAGCGCCGCGGCGTGCACCACGATATCAACCCCGGCAAAAGCCCGATTAAGACGCGGCAAATCGCGCACATCGCCAATGAAAAATCGCAACCGTTTGCCTCTTATTTCTTCCTGCATCTGTGATTGTTTCAATTCATCGCGGCTAAAAACAATAATCTTTTTGGCGCTGGAATTATCCAGCAAATACCAGATAAAATTCCGCCCAAAAGAACCGGTACCGCCGGTAATCAAGATGGTTTTGTCCTGTAAAAAATCAATAGGCATATAAAAGAAGTGAATAAATATAAAAAAAATTAAGCCAGTTCCATAGGTTTAACCATATTTATTCTTCCCAAATATTATCCTTTTCCCATTCTCCATTTACATTTTTCCGCCAAACGCGCGGATCTCTAAAAGTATCGGCAATGCAATCAAATTTTTCCTCAGTCGTGCCCACGTACTCTAGCCAACGTTTAAGGTCGCGAGGTTTCACATGATCGTACTTTTTTACCATCTCAATCCCCTCGGCGCGCGTCATGCGCCCCGAACGAATATCTTTGCAGGCATGATCGGTCGCCCGGCCATAGCCAAATTTAATAAATTTCAAATAATCATGCACGCCATTTTCATGCATATCATCCAAATTGGAAAAACGCCGATAGGTGCGATCAAAAGGTTCAGACGATTCTTCCCAGCCATACAAATCTTTGACTAACTGAGAGTGCTCATTGGCATCCCAAGGGACATAGTTGCCTAAATATATTCCACGCACCCCCGAGGCCTCTAGCTCCTCATCAGTCGGGTACTTAGCCCACAATAAATCCTGCTCTCTTATGCCTTCTTGTTCATCAACCATGTCTTCCCAATCAAAACCCCGTAAACCATGCTCTAATCTGACCTTGGCAGACATCTCCGGTAAATCGGCAAAAGAAAACATACCGGCCAAATCAAGAAAACCATGCTCACCCCAAATAATTAACTTTATCTTATGTTTGACGGCAATTTGGACGGGATAAGTGTAAATACCGCAGTGATTATGCCAGTTCATGTCGCCCATTTTTTTAAAACAGAGACGATTCATTTTAATAAGCATCTGCTCACTGGGACGAAAAATAATATGGTCAACATCAAAAACGCTACGCATGCGATTCAAATTCCGCTCACCCTCCGGTAAATAATTATTTCCGTGATAAGTCACGAGCAAGGGCTTTAAACCAAGAACTTGAGTAACATAATGAACTTGAAAATAACTATCTTTACCGCCACTCACCGGCACCAAACAATCGTAATTACTCCCGCCCGGGGCGCGGTATTGCTCGACTAATTCTTGCAACGCACGCTGGCCATCCTCATAGCTTATTTTACCTGCTCCAGCATGAACGCGGCAACCGCTACACACGCCATTCTCATCAAAAACTAATTTAAATGCCGAGGCAGCTGGGTAGACACAGTTAGTGCAATATTGCATATTTCTTGAAGTTGAATTTATACGATTACTTATATATAGCACATTGCCAATCGGGATTCAAGTTAGAGCCTAATGTCTATTCCGGTGTCAACCATGAACTTCTTAGCGTGTCGAGTGCTTTGTTCTGTAAAATGAAAAATGTTAGCGGCCGCCACAGCTGAAGCCCCGCCGATATTAATACCATCCACTAAATCCTGCCATTTACCCACGCCGCCGCAAGCTATGACAGGTATGTTGACCGCACCAGTTACTGATTTAATAAGTTCCAGATCATAACCGTTTAAAGCACCGTCGCGATCGATGGAATTTAACAATATCTCACCCGCGCCCAATGTCTGCGTTTTTTTCGCCCAAGCCACCGGCGACAATCCGGTTGGTGCCATACCATGATCAATAAATACTTCATAATCACCTTTGTTATTTATTTTTACATCGATTGATACCACTACCGCTTGTGAGCCAAATTTTTTTGCGGCCGCGGAAATAAGCTCGGGCTGGCGCACGGCGGCAGTATTGATCGACACCTTGTCGGCACCGCTTTTAAACAAACCGGACATTTGTTCAAGATTCCGAATACCGCCCCCGACGGTTAAAGGCACGAAACAAATTTTGGCACTTTCCTTAAGTATCTCTTCCAAGGTTTCAAACATTTTAAAATTATAATCAGCACGCAGCAGAGTGGTGTAATCAGATGTTTGACTGATATCAAGAAAGATAATCTCATCAACTGCCCAAGCATTAAAAAATTTGATGGCGATCTTAGGATTACCAATAATCTGGTACTGCTTGAAACCGATGCTTTTTACCAGCTGACCGTTTTGTAATAATAAACAAGGAATCAATCTTTTTTTCAGCATAATGTCGCTTCTCAACCAAATCGATTAGTCTCACTTAATACTTAAAAAATTATGCAACACAGCTAGGCCGGCTTGTTGGCTTTTTTCTGGATGGAACTGCGTGCCAAAAATATTACCGGACTCCACAACCGCCGCGAACCGCTCTCCGTATTCCGCCCAGCCACTCACCACGTTGCTATTTTCTGGAACTAAATGATAACTATGAACAAAGTAAAAAATCGGGTTAGAAACGCCACGCAACAAACGCGAGTTGGCGTTAGTAGAGACATCATTCCAACCAATGTGCGGCAAGCGCAGCTCGTTATTATTAACATTAAACTTACGAACTGTGCCTTTTATCAAACCCAAGCCTTTATGCCGGCCGTCTTCTTCTCCGGCTTCAGCTAAGAGT
>MHKO01000031.1:6932-9970 GCA_001818435.1 Candidatus Komeilibacteria bacterium RIFCSPLOWO2_02_FULL_48_11 | reverse complement strand
GTTTTTGATGCCATCGCCAAAAGAACCCACACCGGGTAAAATTATATGGCTCGATTTCTCGATATCTTCCCGGCTGGCAGAAATTTTAACATTATGGCTTAGTGTGGCCACGGCATTTTTGACTGAAGCCACATTACCCAGTCCGTAATCAATAATAATAACCAAACCGCTCATAAATTAAATAATATTTAATAAATTAATAAATTATCCTTCGATAGCTAATAATAGAGCATTAAGAATGTTAGTCATGTTAGTTTTTTCGTCAAGCTTAGAAATCTCTTTAGTATACTCCTCAACGTAACCACGAATGCTGGATTTATCAAAGCTTACCAGATAATTAATGAGTAACTGTTGACTGAGTTTAAAACCCGACTCTATTTTAATTATGGCTTCTTTACAGCTATTCACGTCTTTTACGTTAAATAACCCAGAGCAGTCCTTGTACCAAGGATAACCAAATGCCAAAACTGGCTTTAGTCGTAACAAAGCCTCCCAGCCAGGAGTACCAGTCACGGTGGCTACAGCCTGTGAACTGGCAATCAACATCGCATTGTCTGTCTCGAGTGGTATAAGATAAACATTATTTATCTTGCTAATCTCCCGATAGTATCCCTTATAACGATAATCAAAATAAATTAAACCGCGCGGCAACCATTGGAAAGGATGTTCCTTTACATATAAACACCAACCAGGCGGCAGGCAATAAGACAGCGTCTCGATCATAAGAACCTGGTCTACAAAAACGTCACCCAAGGGGCTAGTCGAGCTTTCGGGTTGATAGTTAAGGGGAACATAAATAAACTTTCTGTTAAAATCCACTTTTGCCTGAACATCTTGATATTCCTTGCGCAAGTTAGATTTAAACTGCTTGGCGAAATACTGAAATCCTTTTTTTAGGAAAGTCAAATCGCGTAAACTTGTCGTTACCATCTTAGTCTTTAGTGTTAATAAATTCCAACTACTGTATTTATTAAATAACTGCCCGATATCAGGCGGAGCGAGGTATGATTTAGCGGCCGTTTGGCGCTCATAATAGTTTCTGATATCCGCACTCAAATCAGACAATGAAAATTTTTGATGATAATTATTTTTGACAGCCAAACCCAATAATTCACTGCCAACGGTAAAATCTTCCATAACCAATAGTCGATCATCTATTCGGGTAAAATTGAACATGATTGTTTTAATACCAAATAATTTCGCTAGTGAATAAATGACAAAATCATAGACCGTATGCGGTGGATAGTCAAAAATAATTATATCGGGCTGGTACTTATGTAACACGCCTTGCCAATATCTAATCAGTCGATAATATAATCTTTTTCTCTCATACAAAAGAAGGCCAGCGTACTTTTTATGCATCATAGTGAGCACGGTGGATTCCAAATCATAAAGACGATGAATCATATCCTTGCTCGGCGGCGGAAATTGACTATCATCAACGTCAGACGCGCTGCGGACAGCTAAAGCATCAAAATGATCATGAAAAACAGTATTGGGGAATTTTGATTTATCAAACGGAAAATTATCACCACCCCTTACCCAATAGACAATTTCATGAGATCGATTTTGTAACTCGACGGCTACCTCCGCCAGTTCGGAAAAAACATTACCCCAACCAATTAAAAATATTCTCATAAAACAATCAGTCTCTTAAATTATATACCTTGGAAAAATACGACTTAGCGTGCTTTAACAATGTTTGCGGTGGTCCAATTTCAGCAATTTTTCCACCCTCCAGAACAACTAATCTATCAGAATTTATGACAGTAGATAGCCTGTGGGCAATGGCCAAAACCGTAACTTTGCCCTTAAGATTTTCAATCACTTTTTGAATTTGCATCTCTGATTCATTATCCAAGGCGCTGGTAGCTTCGTCCAGGATAAGTAATTGCGGCTGACGGGCCAAAACCCTGGCGATAATTATCCGCTGGCGCTGGCCCATCGAAAGGAGGATGCCTCTTTCGCCAATTATGGTAGAAAATTTACCGGCACAGTCCTGGATAAAGTCATAGATGTTGGCCATACGCGCGGCCTCGGTTACATTCTCTTCAGTCAAAGTCTCGTCGTAGAATTTAATATTATTGGCAATCGTATCATTCATTAAAAACATATCCTGCGAAACATAACCAATGTTTTCTCGCCACTCCTTTAATTTAAACCCGGCAATGTCTTTTCCGTCTAATGTGATCTCGCCAGTTTGCGGTCTCAAAAAGCGCATCAATAAATCAACCACTGTGGTTTTACCGGCGCCGGAAGGCCCGATGAGGCCAACCATTTCTCCTTTTTTTATCTCAAAACTGACATCTGTCAAAACTTTTTTACCCGCCTCGTAGGAAAAACCTACCTTACTAAAAACCAATGTCTGATGGAATTCAAAATTATACGCTCCCTGATCCTCTTCCTTGTTTTTTTCCGCTTCATTCTCAAAATCAGCGATACTCGAAACATAGGGAGACAAACCGATAATGCGATGTAATTGCATTTGTGCATTTTGTATCTGCGAAAAAACCTGGTTAACTGCGTAGATCATTACCATAAAAACAGCAAAATTGAAAGCTAGTATCTTATAAAAGAAGACAAAAATTACCATCACAAAACCAATGCCGATAATCTGGATAAACATGTCCGTGGTTCCAGCCGCGACGATCATACTTATATTCAGCTGTTTCATTGTTTCAAAATACTGACTGGCTTTGGCCAAAATTGCCTTTTCCACGGACATTGATTTAACGATCTTCATACCCAAGACATTTTCATTCGTATAGTGAGATGTCAGACGATTAAGAGATTCAGTTTTTTTGGCCAGATTTTTGCTGCGATGAAACCAGGGCTTAAAAATAAAAAAAGACATCAACCCGAGCGCAAAAGTGAGAAGCGAGATAGCCACAGAAATTTTAAAAGCAATGACTGAATAAATCACAATTTTGGCCGCAACTAGGGCGAAAGTGCTAAAGCAAAAAAACAAAACAGATACACTAGCTATATTTGTTGTTAAAATTTGATCCAAATGGCCGAGCTTCTGTTTGGATAAATGC
>MHKO01000031.1:1699-6910 GCA_001818435.1 Candidatus Komeilibacteria bacterium RIFCSPLOWO2_02_FULL_48_11 | reverse complement strand
GCTTTAAAATTGAAATTTGGCTGTTAGTTTGATAATTAGTGGTAACCCGAGCCGTTATGTATCTGACTAAGAACAAAGTTATTACTTTAATAATGAATATTGCAATGATAAAAATCAATAACGATTTTAAAGTAAAATCAACATGGAGAAAGTTAAAAAAATTCTCTACTACTCTTGAGATAAAATCAGCACCCTTTACATCATCTTTAGCCACAAAAGAAAATATCGGGATCAAAGTGCTGATGCCTATACCCTCGAGCAAACTATTGACAAAACTCAAAACCGCTATGCCAATAATTTGGAGTTTATAACTACCAAAGGTCTGGTTGAAAAGTTGGAGCAATTTATAGATGCTAGTATTTTTTAGTCCCATATCTAATAATAGAATTAATGTTTGTACTTTTCCAGCAAATATAAAACCCCTTCAGACACTTTTTTAATAATGCTTTCCCCTAATTTCAGAGAGATTTGCTTTATAATATAGCAAAAATGTTAATTTTTTGCAATATTTCCATTAGTATATTAGTATAATAGAGTATATTAGTATAATAGCACTTATTTTTATTATGCAATTTTGCTTATTAGAAAACCGATCATTACGTTTGACAAAGTGCTTTACAATGAATTATTCATATTGCCAACAAATTAAACACTTTCTAATATACGTTAAATGAACACCAATCGAGTAAAAATCATTGTCACACTTGGTCCGGCCACCAAGACCCGCGAACATTTAGAAATGATGAAGGCCCGGGGTGTTGATTTTGTGCGTATTAACATGTCGCATTCAACCTTGGAAGATCTTGAATATTTTATCGCCTTGGCTAAAGAAGTTGCCATTCCTTTTGTGCTGGACACCGAGGGCTCGCAGATACGAACCGGCGAATTGGTTAATGATTCCGTGCAGATTGAAGAGGGCAGTGCAGTAAAGGTTCATCAAAAAGCGGTGCGCGGGAACGCGCGCAATATTACTCTGCGGCCAGCCGCGGCTGTAGAACAACTGTCAGTCGGCGACATCATCCATGTAGATTTTAATTCCTTGATCTTACGGGTCTCTGATGTTCAGACTCTAAGGTCAGAGGGATATATAACCGCCAGCGCGATTACCAGCGGCACCCTGGGCAGAAATAAAGCCGTGGTGGTTGATTCGGCTTTACCCAGCCATTTCCGCTTGCCGGTTCTTTCTGATAAAGATTACCAAGCCATTGCCATCGGCCGCCAAGCGGGCGTCAGTTTTATCGCGGCTTCATTTATGCGGAACGAGGAATCCATAATTGAAGTCAGGCGGGCCACCGAGGGTAAAATGCAGATTATTTCTAAAATAGAATGCCTGGACGCGCTGGAAAATCTTGACGCCATTATCGCAGCTTCGGATTATATTTTAATTGACCGTGGAGATTTAAGTAAAGAAATTTCCATTGCCAAAATTCCCTTGGCGCAAAAAATTATTTTAAGTGCGGCCCGGAAACATAAAAAACCCGCTTTTGTGGCCACTAATTTATTGGAAAGCATGACTGAAAAAAAACAACCTACCCGGGCCGAGGCGCACGACGTGATTACTACTATCTTAGACGGCGCCCAGGGTTTGGCGCTGTCCGCGGAAACAGCCGTTGGCCGCTATCCGATTGCCTGCGTTAATATGATGAACCGGCTAAGCAAACAAGCGGCCTTACTTAATCACACCGACTACTATCAAAAAGCTGATGACTCCGTGACCCAGGATTTGTTAAAGATCAATTATTTACTGACCGACAATGCATCTTCTATTCTAATTGCCCCGCATGGCGGGACGCTGATAGATCAGGTATTGCGTGATACGCCTGATGAAAAATATCTGCAATCATTGCCAAAAATAATTCTTGACCAAGAAAGGCAAATGGACGTGGAGCAAATAGCCATCGGCGCTTTCAGTCCGATTGAGGGATTCATGGGCAAAAAGGATTTTATGGGTGTACTTAATAACATGCGGCTCCCCGGTGGCGAAGTTTGGACTATTCCGATCATACTGGATGTTCCACCAGACCTGGCAAGTTCTTTAGAAAAAGGCGGCGACGTGGCGCTTTGGAATGAGGCCGGCCCCATGGCCATATTGCATCTTGAGGAAAAATACGGCTTTGACAAAAATGAAACAAATCAAAAGTTATATGGAACCACCAATGAGGAACATCCGGGCGTGCGTTGGATTAACGGCTTGCAAGCAATCTTATTAGGCGGCAAGATAAGCTTGCTTAAACGCCGCCAATCCGAGTTCAAAGAATATGAACTGACCCCGCGGCAAGTGCGGCGCATGTTTGAAGAAAGGGGCTGGAGCCGGGTGGTGGGATTTCACACGCGCAATGTTATTCATCGCAGTCATGAGTTTATTCAACTGGAAGCCATGCGCCGGGCCCAGGCGGACGGGCTGTTTGTGCATCCGGTTATCGGCAAAAAAAAGCCTGGCGATTTCCAGGCCAAATATATTATCAATGCCTACGAGCAAATGATTAAAAATTTTTATCCGCGCGACAAAGTGGTGTTTGCCACGCACGCGACCTGGTCACGCTATGCCGGGCCGCGCGAGGCCATTTTTACGGCCTTATGCCGCAAAAATTTCGGCTGCAGCCATTTTGTCGTCGGCCGCGACCACACCGGGGTTGGTAATTTTTATGGTCCCAAGGCCTCCCATGAAATTTTCGACCAATTTGCTGATTTAGGCATTGAACCAGTTCTGTTTGATAGGGTGTTTTATTCAAACAAATTACAGACACATGTGCACGAACCAGATGATTCGGACCACAGTGAAGAAGAAAAAATACATATTAGCGGCACCCAAGCGCGTCAGATGATTAAAACCGGCAGGCAACCGCCGGCCTGGTTTATGCGGCCCGAAATATCCAGCATGATTTTGCAGGCCATAGGCAATGGCGAAGAAGTTTTTGTACCGGCCGACTCGGCTAAAAAATCGGAAACGATATTATGGTTTACGGGTTTAAGCGGTTCAGGTAAGACGGCCATTGCCAATGGACTAAAAAGAGTCTTGGAAGCCAAAGGTAAAAGCGTGATTGTTATTGATGGCGACTATGTCCGGCAGAACCAGCATAAGCATCTGGGATTTTCCCGCGAAGATATCAAGGAAAACAATCGATTGATTGCAGAATTGGCTCGAGAAAAAGCCCGAGAGTTTGACGTGGTACTAGTTCCGATTATCTCTCCCTACGCCGAGGATCGGTCAATGGTCCGCACCATCGTGGGGAATAATTTTTTGGAATTATTCATTAACGCTTCCCTGGAAACCTGCTTGGCGCGGGATACTAAGGGTTTGTACAAAAAAGCGGCCGCCGGTGAAATAAACAACTTAATCGGTTTTAGCCCATCCACCCCCTACGAAATCCCAACTAATCCGGATATAGAAATTAGAACCAGTGAATTGAGTCTGGCGGAAGGCATAGAAACTGTTATTAAATTTTTAAAAGATAAAAATTTAATATAAAAAACTATTATTCCGTTCTAGAAGATTGGGGGACAGATTTATTTGAATAATTCACGCATCAAAAGTTTTAGCATGCCACGAGCTCGTTTGAACTCTTTGCCAATCTGTTTGGTTATTTTTTTTCTGAGGTGTTCACGAGGATAAAGTTGTATGGTCTTAAATTGCAAATATGTTTCTTTAAGACCCAAAGGGGAAAAACGTTTAAGCGCTTTCAGGCGTTCTATGTCGGCCAGGATGACTTTCTCATCGACTTTAATGTTTGGGTCTTGAAAGTAGGTATCAAAAATTGGAAGAAACTGGTCCCAAAATGGATGAGAGGCGAGTTTTACTTCAGTGTCTTCGACCCCGCGCGGACCGAAGCTACCGCTGAGATGAGTTTCAATCCATTGTTGGGCTAATTTGGGGTGACCCTTCGAAAAAGACACTTTCCACCATTCATCCAAATACGGGCGCATTGGAACATCTAAAAAACTAGATAAGGCGTCAATAATGGTGTCGTTTTGACGGATAATATCTTCCATCCGCACTTTAAGCGCTCGCGGCAGAAGAAAACTTTTCAGAAAGGCTATTGTGTAATCAATTGCCAGGCAGACAATATCGTTGTCCGTGAAATATTCAGCAATGGTCGCATTTTTGGCAAGCCAGGTTCTTATGTTCCGGATCATATACACAACCTGGTATTGACTAAGGATTTCTATCGGTTTAGCATTTATACCAAATAGCGGGGCATCCGTGCCCAATATTTTAAAAGGATAACCTTTATTGGCCAAAAAATTTTGCAGTCGCGGGTAGAAAACATCCGGTGTCACCCCGTAAGAAAAAAGTGGTCGGGAATCCGGATAAGTACCGAGAAATCGCGCGGTATATTTATCAAGCTGAGAACTCATTCCAATTGAACTCTCAAATAAAATAAAAATATCCGGATGGGCATTTAGCATCCGTGTCATGGCGGTAGTGCCGGTCTTAGACGCGCCCAGCACAAAAACAATTTCTTTTTTATTCATCATAATTTATTATCGACCTTTCCTAAGTAACCCTTTGACTGATTGGACGAGTTTTAGTATACAACAAATTACTTACATTTTCAAATAAGAACAAGTTATGAAAATTTGCTTTCTTCTCCAAAGACGATTTGCCCTGATTGGCCATGCGCTAGCGCAAATACTGCAAGACAAACACGGAATTAATGAATTCTGCGGCTATGTTTATTTGCGCTCAAGTTATGATTTTCTGGTAAGCCAACCGGATGTCAAATATACAAAACTATTGCTTGATGAAGACATCCACAATCAATCTAGCGCTTATGCTTTTCAATCAGATACAAAACCGCCTCGGCCACTTTTTTAATAACAACCTCCCCTAGTTTCGGAGAAATCGGCAGACAGACAACCCGCTCAAATAAATCCTCGGCTACCGGAAAATCGCCGTACTTGAACCCAAAGGTATTGGCGTAAAAACTATGCAGATGCAAGGGTCTGAACAGGATGCTGGGGCCGATATTCAATTCCTTTAATTTATAGATAAAATCGTCCCGAGTAATATCTATATAATCTAGATTAAGTAATAAAGGATATAGATGACGATTAGATTTCGCGTAATCTTTGACAGTCGGGGCGGTCAAGCCCGGATGATTTTTGAAAGCCGCGTCGTAAATCGCCGCAAAAGCCCGCCGCGCGTCGTTGAACATGTCTAATTTGGCAAGCTGACAAAGGCCGATGGCCGCGCAAATATCCGTCATATTG
>MHKO01000031.1:0-1673 GCA_001818435.1 Candidatus Komeilibacteria bacterium RIFCSPLOWO2_02_FULL_48_11 | reverse complement strand
GGCGTCAGACACGCCATAGCGCGAGAGCCGCCGCATTTTTTCTACCCATTCGCTGTTATTACTGACAGCCATGCCCCCATCGGAGGTGGCCAAATTTTTAGTGGCGTAAAAGCTAAAACAAGTAATATCGCCAATTGAGCCGATTCGTCTCCCCTTGTACTCTGAGCCAATGGCGTGCGCCGCGTCTTCCACCACGTATAAATTATGCTGTTTGGCTATAGCCATAATCTCATCCATTTGGCAGGGATGGCCCCCGTAATGAACCGGCATAATGGCTTTGGTCTTTTTGGTTATCGCTTTGGCTATATTATCGGGACTGATGTTGAACATATCAGGCTCAACATCCACAAATATGGGCTTGGCGCGGTGATGCATTATCACATGGGCCGTGGAAGCAAAAGTGTAAGGCGTGGTAATCACTTCATCTCCGTCGCCAATCTCTAAAACCCGCAGGGCCAAAAGCATGGCGTCAGTGCAGGAAAAAGTGGCCACCCCGTTTTGCGAACCGACATATCGCGCCACCTTTTCCTCAAATTCAACGCTCCGGGGACCGGTGGTCACCCAGCCGCTCCGCAGCACCTCAATCACCGCGGCCTCTTCCTCCGGGCCGAACCAAGGTGGGCTGAAAGTAATGAATTCATCGGGTTTTATGAATTCTTTAATAGACATATATTAAGCGCTGTGATATTTATCCTTTTCATCCGACCAGCCGTCTTTTATTGAATCCTTATTTATCACGTCTTTTATGCCTTCTTCCAGGCCTATCACCGGCTGGTAGCCCAATACTTGGCTGGCTTTGGCGATGGAAGCCGTTCTTTGATAAATTTCCCGCTCTTTTGACCGGTCGGAATCTTCCAGGGCGACAAATTTAAGCTCCAGCTTTTTCCCCGACAAAGCGATAATCTTTTCGGCCAACGCCTTGACGCTGATAGCCGTCTTATCATTCCCAATATTAAATACTTCGCCATTCGCCGCCTCGTTCATTAAAGCCAGATAAACTCCCTGGGCGCCATCATCAACATGGCAATAACAGCGCGTCTGCTCGCCGTTACCATAGACGGTCGGCGATTGGCCGCGTAAGACAGAGCGCACAAAACGCGGAATAACGAATTCCCCAACTTGATCGGGTCCATAAACATTAAAAAAACGTATAATTGAATAATCAAGATTAAACTGCTGCTTGTAAGCCCGGGCGTATTCTTCCCCGGCCAGCTTGGAAACGGCATAAACCGACTTGGGCCGCACCGGATCGGTTTCAACAATCGGATTTTTTTCCGGCTCGCCATAGACTTCCGACGAAGAAGCAAAAATGATTTTTTTAATGCCGGCATAGACACTGGCGTCAAAAACATTTTTTGTCCCGTTGATATTGATATTTAAGCACTCCATTCGATTGGCTTCGGTGCGCGCCACGCCCAACATGGCGGCTAAATGAATAACATAATCACAGCCCAACATGGCCTGATATAACTCATCAGTATACATAATGGTGCCCATCACGTGCTGGCCAAACACTTCTTTTGGCTCGATAATATCATAAGTAACAACCGCAAAATTTTTGCGTTTAAAGTATTGGGCTATGGCCTGTCCTATACAACCGGCCCCACCGGTGATTAAAACTTTTGGCATACAAATAACTTATGTTCTTACTTCTTAACAGGACTTACGCACCT
>MHKO01000030.1:4162-9145 GCA_001818435.1 Candidatus Komeilibacteria bacterium RIFCSPLOWO2_02_FULL_48_11 | reverse complement strand
GATCTACTTCTTATTCACAGGCCTATTTTATTTACTTTTTTAATTTTTTTCTGCTAATAACATCTAAAATCTGCTAATTTGAGCCGCCTGCTGATTTCCAATATCCTGATCTATCAGATCCCTCTCGTTTAATCTCTCCCTCTCTTTTGAGCTCATGTAGGAGGTTAGTAATATCTTTTGGCTTTAACTCAGGAAACGCGTCGAGAAAATCTTCACGCCTTCCTTTGCCCTCTCGGCGAATATGCTCCAAGATGAGTTCTTTTTTTGACTCTCTATTAAAACCTTTTATTCGGGTATAAACGCCTGGCTTTTCTTGATACGAATAATATCTATGAGATAAAATATACTTTGCGCCGCTTGTTCTTCCAATCTTTTCTACAACACCGAGTTTTAAAAATTTTTCCTTATGTTGCAAGACTGACAAAACTTTTCTCTCTCTTAATTTTTCCAACTCGTATATCTCATTAAACGAAAAAGTGATCTGCTGTTCGTTTGAAACTTTTTCCAAAAATTTAACAAACTCCGCATCTTTAATTTTTGCGGGCATATTTATCTGCACCGTACTTCTATCTGTGCCTTCAAAGTCAGGGAGACCTTTGCCTTGCCGTATTGATGTTTCAAATATATTATCTATTCCTTGACCCGATCTCTCTACAAGTTTAGTTCTTTCAAACGCTTCGGCTATTAATCTATTCCGCCAACGCGGAGCCGCGCTCAAGACATTTTCTGGCGTAATTTCATTTAGAAATCCACCAGGACTGATAACAGTAAATGACTTTGGCGATGCATGGATAATAATTGAACGGCCTACGATTGAATAATCGCGGTGCGCAACAGCATTATTTACCGCTTCACGACAAGCTTTTTCGTCAAAAGCCAATACTTCCTGCTGAATAAAGCCCTCTTGATATGGCACACGTATATTTCGAGCATTAATCGTATTCCAAATTTCATCATAAATGCCAAAATATGGAACGCGCCATAATGTACGAAACCTGTTTTCTCCGCTCTCCTCTTTTTAAAATTCTCAACAGCTCCCTCATCAAGATCCCCAAGTGTTAAACTCTCTACAATACTAGACGAAAAATCCGGTTGCACTTCATTTAAAATCTCCCTGGTCATTACATCATCCATTTCTCCAAGAGACTCGCCTCTGCGAATCGGGTAAATATATTTACCACCATTACTCCTCACTCGCTGCCCGACCGGGCGCGACGGTATATCTAATATCACGACTCTTCCTTTAGGATGGAAAACATCCTCGATTGTCACTGTGATTCCGATCTGTTGATAAACTTGCTGCGAAATTTGATTGATTGTTCCTTGATACACACTTGTTCCTACAATATTTTTATCATTTGCGACTCCGAGCAATAACCTGCCGCCACCCATATTTGCGATTGCTGCACAATAATCAGATCTGTCTCCATCACTAAAATTACTCCGTGCTTCCTTATACTCAAGCATGGTGTTTTCCGTATTTCGCAAGATGTCGTCAATATCTTCTGGCAAATACATATTTTGTTTTGCTACGCCCTCAAACGGCTAAATCGATAAAAATTATTTTGGCGCTTCTCCGGCCATAAGCTTAAACGCCCCTCAAGGCGAATAAATACACTGGCATTATACCCTCTTTGCTTGAAAAGAGTAAATCTACACAAAAAACGAGGCTGCCAAAAAAGCGGCCGACGCATCTCTTGATAACGCATGCGGAGATTAGACATTATTTTCATTTTGAATTATCCTAATTAAAGATAACAATAAGCTTTAAATACAATATAATGTCACAAAATCTAACATACCTAGAAATAGCGTATAAAATTCTAAGTGAGGAACCAAAATTAAAAGAGGTTCACTATCGTGATTTAGCGAATAAGGCTTTTGATTTAGGATTAATAGAAAGCGACGATTTAATTATCGCTGGTAATATAGCCTCGGCGATCAATGCCAATATAAGAAAATCAAAATCACAGGGAACTGAGCCGAAGTTCATTTCTTTTGGAAAAGGTTTGTATGGCCTATCGGAACACGAACCAAAAGGCATTTTTGCTGACATAAGAAATAAGAATCAAAATGTCAAAAAACAATTATTAGAAGCGCTGCATGCGATGCATCCTTCTAAATTTGAAGAACTGATCGGCGAAGTGTTAAGAAATCTTGGTTTTGAAAATGTTCAAATTACTGGCAAAACAGGAGATGGAGGAATTGATGTGACTGGCGAGTTAATTGTCGCCGGCCTTATTAAAAATAATGTTTCTGTCCAAGTAAAAAGGTGGAGAAACAATGTTCAAAGGGCAAGCATATCCGAATTAAGAGGCAGTTTAAGACCGCATCAAATAGGGTTATTCATTACTACTTCTGATTTTTCCAGGCAGTCTGCGGAAGAAGCAGAAAATCCTTTTAAGGCGCCAATTTCATTAATGAATGGGAATGAGTTAGTTGATTTACTTTGCGAGTTTGGAGTGGGTATAATTCTTGAAAAGGTTACAATTTTTGATATCGATAAAAATGAAATAAATTTTGATTTTCCAGAGCCAACTGAAACGGCTGAAAAAGGAATTGAAATTTTTGCTAACTATAAAAATCATAAACATTTTGCAATTTATTTTTCCCCAACGAAAATTGTTTATGAAAATGAAGTCTACAATTCTCCTTCTGGAGCTGGAATGAAAGTGCAGAACGGTTTGCCTGTCAATGGCTGGAAATTTTGGAAATTTACTGACGCAAAGACTGGCAAAATTCATCCAATAGAAAGGCTTCGTAAAAAATAAAAAAAGGAACTAATGGAAATTCCGTGTTGGTTTTAGCTCGCGGAATTTCCATTAGTTCTCAATAACCAACTCTTTATTTTTCCCTGTTAATCCATTTCTTTTCTATCGCATCTTCAAGATCAATTCCCAGCAAATGAGCGTTAACAACCGCCACGCCGACGACATCAGCCAATTCTTTTGCCAACTCGTTTCTTGAAACATCCTCGGGAACGTATTTTTCCGGCCGGCACTTTTTTCGATGAATCAAAATGGCTTGCGCCAGCTCCCCAACCTCCTCGTAAAGCTTCAGTAAAGCAAAATCTTCGTCTATCTGGACGTTGTATTTCTTGCCATAGTTGACGGCATTTTGCACGACTTTATCTTGCAGTTCTTTAAAATCCATAAAAAAACAAAAAACTTCGCACAACTTCACAACTTATGGATTGCGGCTGTCTAAAACCTTTCGTAATCGCGCATCACCAGCTGGGAATCAATCTGCTTGACGGTTTCTATCACTACCGATACCACAATCAAAAGCGAGGTGCCGCCAATGACCAGATTCTGGCCCGTGAAATTCTGCAAGATAAGGGGCAGAATCGCGATTAGGCCCAAGAAAAGACCGCCAGCCAAAAGGATGCGGTTGGAAACAGCGGCCAGATAATGGCTGGTTTCCGGCCCCGGACGGATGCCGTGAATAAAGCCGCCCTGCTTTTGCAGATTCTCGGCAATCTGGTCTGGCTTGAAAATAACCGCGGTATAGAAATAGGTGAATCCAAACACCAAAATAAAATAAAGAATGCCATACACCAAAAGATTATCGCGGAACAGGCGGATGATGAATTCCGAAAATTGCGCCAGAGCCGGCACAGTGGAAGTTATAAAAAACTGGGCCACCAAAGTGGGCATCATAATCAAAGAAATGGCAAAGATGATGGGGATGACGCCGGCCTGATTGACCCGGAGCGGCAAGTGGCTTTGCGACCCGCCCATCATGGCGCCGCCGCGGATGAATTTGGAATAAGTAACCGGAATGTTGCGCTGGCCTTCGGTGATAAAAACCACGCCCGCCACGGTTACCAAAGCGATGACCACGAAGACGATGACATTGATGAGCTGGGAAGAATCATAGGTTGAGGCAAAGCGCAGAATCGCGCTGGGCAGACCCGTGACAATGCCGGCAAAAATCAGGAGCGAAATGCCGTTGCCGATTTTGCGCTCGCTTATAAGTTCCCCGAGCCACATTAAAAAGACGGTGCCGGCAGTGACCGTCACCATGGCCACTGCTAACTGCCAGGCGCCAATGGCGCCGACCAAGCTGCCGGCCTGGCCGCCGCCGGCCCGCTGCAAAATCATAATCGTGCCATAAGACTGCAGGAGCGCCAGCGGCACGGTGGCGAGCCTGGTCCATTGATTGATTTTTTGGCGGCCAGCCTCGCTTTCTTTTTGCATCTCATCCAATTTAGGAATAATCATGGCCAGAAGCTGGAAAATAATGGATGAGGTGATATAAGGGCCCACGCCCAGCATGACGATGGAAAAGTTTTCCAAACCGCCGCCGGTAAAAAGATTAAGCAGGCCCAAAATCTGATTGGAATTGAAAAAAGCTCTTAAGCCCCCGACATCCACGCCCGGCACCGGAATGTGGGCCGCCAAGCGGAAGACAACCAAAAGACCAAGGACAAAGAGAATATCCTTTCTTAGGTCTTTACTTTCCCAAATTTGTTTTAGCTTGGCAGAAAGCATAATTGCTACACTGTTATATTGCTATATTGTTTCTGAAACAAAGTAAATCTGTAACACAACAATTTAACAATATAACAATTTTCTATTTATTTGCACTATTGCCGATTATCTCACACGAACCACCCGCCGCTTCAATCGCGGCTTTGGCTGAAGCCGAAAAATAATGGGCTTTGGCAATAAGCTTTTTGGTTATGGCGCCGCCACCCAGTATTTTAACGCCTCCAACAGTGTGGCGCACTAAACCGGCTTTGACTAAAACTTCGGGCGCAACCTTGTCGTTATCCTTAAAATGCTCGTTCAAAACCGATAAATTGACAATCGCCACCGCCGGTGATTGACGCTTAAAACCGCGCAATTTCGGGGTGCGGATTAAAAACTGCTGGAAAGCGGCCCGGCGCTTAATGCGGGCCCGGCCCCCGGAGCGCGCTCTTTGGCCTTTTAAGCCTTTGCCGGAATAAGTGCCTTTGCCCGAAGCATTGCCGCGGCCAAC
>MHKO01000030.1:0-4104 GCA_001818435.1 Candidatus Komeilibacteria bacterium RIFCSPLOWO2_02_FULL_48_11 | reverse complement strand
AGGCTGGTCAGCCTTTGGCCGAAATCTCGTGGTTAACCCCTGAGATCCCTCGACTCGGCGAGTACGCCTCGCTCGGGATGACGTGAACATCATCCACCTAAATTCTTAAATTCCCAAATTCCTATCTATTATTTAGTGTTAGGAGTTTTATCTGCTTCCGGCTCTGTTTTTTCTTTACCCGACTTAATACTACGACGCTCGCGTGGCGGTTTCATTTCCGATAAAACTTTAATCAAAGCCCGGGCGTTGTTGATTTTATTCGGCGCCCCAAACACCTTGCCCACCACGTTTCTTATTCCGGCTAAATCAAAAATCTGGCGCAGCACGCTGCCGGCAATGATGCCAGTGCCAACCGGAGCCGGTTTAATTAACAGCTTGGAGCTATGCCATTTAATTCTGGCTTGGTGCGGCACCGAGCCCTCGGCAGTAATGTGAATCTTCGTCAAGTTCTTTTTGGCGTCATTAGTGGCTTTGGTAATGGCCAGAGCCACGTCCGCGCCCTTGGCCACGCCCAAACCAATGCGGCCTTTTTTGTCGCCAATGGCAATGCAGGCCCGAAAGCGCATGCGCTTGCCGCCGGCCATAACGCGGGTCACGCGGGCCAAATCAATAGTGGCCTGGCCGAACTCATCATGTTCGTCTCCTGGTCTGCCTCGGCGTTGTCTTGATTGTCTTTGATTAGCCATATAAACAATAGTGAGTTAAAACTGCAGTCCGCCGGCGCGCAGGGCTTCGGCCAAAGCCTTTACCCGGCCGTGATACTGGCGCCGGCTGCGGTCAAAAACAACTGAAGTTAAGCCCTTGGACTTGGCGGCCTCGGCCAAAATTTTTCCTAAAGCCGCGGCCTGCTCTGTCTTGGTTCCTTTGCTCTTTGATGTTCGAACCGAAACCAATGTTTTGCCAGCCGCATCATCAATGAGCTGCACGAACATGCCAGAGAGGCTGGTAAAAACCGAAACCCGGGGCCGCTCGCGCGTGCCGCTGACTTTAGAGCGCACCCGGAGGGAGCGGCGGGAAGCAGTAGATTGTTTATTAAACTTGGACATAAGCTAGATATTTTAACCAGTAGAACCTTTAACAACTTTGCCGGCTTTGCGGCGCACGTATTCACCAACGTATTTAATGCCTTTGCCTTTATAAGGCTCAACCGGTTTAATGGCGCGAATCTGGGCCGCCGTCTCCCCCACCAGCTGTTTGTCAATGCCGCTCACGGTAATCACGTTGCCTTCAACGGCCAGAGTAATTCCTTGAGGCGCCTTAAACTCAACCGGATGGGAAAAACCAACTGACAAGTTTAAATCCGGGCCTTGGAGCGCGATTTTGTAACCAACGCCGTTAATGTCCAATTGCTTGCTGTAACCATTCTGAACGCCTTCCGCCGCGTTGGCCACCAAGGTTCGGGCCAAACCCCAGAACGAGGCCTGGCGCGAATTCTCCGGAACCGGCACGGTGAACGTTATTTCCTGGCCGTTTTTTTCCAGTTTTACCTTAGGCGGCAATGCCACTGAAAGTTCGCCCTTAGGTCCTTTTACGGCCACAATTCCATCTTTGAGTTCGCAACTAACTCCTTCTGGAAGAATAATAGGTTTTTTACCGATCCTGGACATATGATTAATACACTTCGCAAATAATTTCTCCGCCCAAGCCGCGCTTTTTCGCTTCTTTATTGGTCATCAACCCGGCTGGAGTGGAAATTAAAGCCAGGCCATAGCCGGAAAGCACTTTGGGCAGATCGTCCTTTTTGCGGTAGACGCGGCGGCCCGGCCGGCTCACGCGGCGGATGTTTTTAATGGCCGGCTCGCCGTTCTCTTGATACTGCAAAGTCAAAACCAAAGATTTCTTGCCCGCAACCTGATTGGCTTCCACGTTCTTGAGATAATGCTCGGAGCGCAAAACCTGAGCCACACTCTGCTTAAGTTTGGAAAAAGGCATCACTGCCTCCCGATGGCCGGCGGCCTGGGCATTGCGGATGCGGGTTAACATGTCGGAAATTGGATCAGTCATCATAATAGCGATACTAAATTAATACGAAACATACGAATGATACGAAATTTTCGTATGGGCGCTTTTCAGCCAGAGGCTGACCAGCCTTTGGCTGGCGCTGCGCCTTTCGTATGCTACCAGCTGGCTTTTTTAACTCCCGGAATCTCGCCGGCTCGGGCCAGCTCGCGGAAGCAAATGCGGCACAAGTCAAAATCGCGCATATAGCCGTGGAAACGGCCGCATTTCCAACAGCGCCGGACTTTCCGGGTGGAAAATTTGGGTTTTTTTCTGGATTTTGCTCGCTGGGCTTCGGTAGCCATAATATAAATAGATTATTCTTTTTCTTTTCTTTCTCTCTTTTTGTGTTTCTTCTCTTTCTTTTCAGCTTTGGCTTTAAATGGAAAACCTAACTCTTTTAACAAAACTAAAGCTTTCTCATTATTCTTAGCCGTGGTGGCCACGGTTATTTCCAAGCCATGCACCTGGGACATGTCATCGCTGGCCGCTTCCGGAAACACCACGTGTTCGCGCAATCCCACGGTGTAATTGCCGTGGCCATCAAAACCTAAAGGCGACAAGCCGTTAAAATCGCGCACCCGCGGTAAAACAATGTTAATAAGCCGGTCCAGAAAATCAAGCGCTCGCGCCCCTCGGAGCGTTACTTTGGCGCCCACCACCAGGCCCTCGCGAATCTTAAAATTGGAAATTGATTGGCGCGCTTTGGTCAGCACCGCTTTTTGGCCGCTCAAGCGCTCAAGAGTTTTAGCCACCACCTCTTCGTTGACAGTGCCGCCGCGCTTAACCCGGGCATTAAGGACAACTTTATCTATCCTGGGAGCAGCCATGATGTTTTTAACGCCAAAAAGTTCCTCGCGCCGAGGTAAAATATTTTTCTTATACTTGTCTTGAATAGATTGCCACATAATGCCTAAATGTCTAATTTAAATCGCTGCTTGGCACTTCTTGCACTTTCTGGTTTTTTTGGAATCTTTTGATTCTGAAGTTATGGCCACGCGCGTGGCCTGGCCGCAATGAGGGCAAACCAAGGCCACGTTATCCAAAGCCAAGGGTGAAGGAAACTCTATTCTTTGTCCGGCCTGGCCCCGGCGCTGGCTTCGCAAGTGCTTGTAGCTGATATTAATACCGGCCACGGACACGCGGTTAAACTTTGGAAAAACCTGCGCCACTTTGCCGCTCTTGCCTTTGTCTTTGCCAGCCAGGATTTTTACGTTGTCGCCTTTCTTTATCTTCATATTATAAGACCTCGGGAGCCAAAGAAATTATTTTGGCAAAGCCTTTGACGCGGAGTTCGCGGGGTATGGGACCGAAAATGCGGCTGCCGCGCGGCTCTTTGGTTTTTTTGTCAATTAAGACCACCGCGTTCTCGTCAAAACGGATATACGAACCATCGCTGCGGCGCAGTTCCTTTTTCTGGCGCACAATCACTCCGTGCGCCACTTCGCCTTTTTTAACCAGGCTGTAAGGCTGGGCGGTTTTTATGACCAACGTCACCACGTCCCCAATGCCGGCGTAGCGCCGGCGGCTCGCGCCCAGAATATGGACGCACTGCAGAGTCCGAGCCCCGGTGTTATCAGCTGAATTAACTATCGTTCTTGCCTGAATCATATGATAGCGATGCGAATTATGTAATCGTCATTCCGAGCGAGGCGTACTCGCCGAGTCGAGGAATCTCGTGGAAAACCCTTGAGATCCCTCCACTCGCCCTGCTGGGCTCGGTCGGGATGACGTGTTTAAACCTTACTAATTATTCGCCATCTCTTTGTCTTTGACAGCGGACGGGTTTCCTCAAAAATCACGCGGTCGCCAATTGCCAAATCTTTGCCTGAATAATCGCAATGGTATTTTTTACTGACCACGTATCGCTTATGATAGCGGGGGTGGATTTTAACGCGGTTCACTTTAACCACAACCGTGTTGGTCATGGCTATACTCGCCACTGTGCCGATAAATTGTCTTTTAATCGTGTTAGCCATAAATAATTATTTGCTGTTTTTAATTTGGGCCAGCCGAGTTATTAAGCGAGTAATGGCGCGGCGCAGCTTTTTAATCTGGTGAACCTGTTTTAAGGCGCCAGTGGCGGCTTTGAACCGCAAATCTACC
>MHKO01000029.1:4107-9414 GCA_001818435.1 Candidatus Komeilibacteria bacterium RIFCSPLOWO2_02_FULL_48_11 | reverse complement strand
AAAAAAATACTCCATCACCATCACCCGCATCGGCAAAGGCTTGCCTATGGGCTCTGATATGGAGTATGCTGATTCTGTCACATTGACAAATGCGTTGGAGGGACGAAGAGAGTTATAATGACCTTTTACAACAAAGGAGGCAACAATGCCGCGCCTACACCATGCAACTGCTCGTGAAACTATCTTTTGCGTGCTGGGATTACTGTGCCTTGTCATAGGCATTCCCTTGGGTGTCACTAAACCACAGATACCAAACCAGTACCTTTTGTGTGAAGTAGCTGCTGCAGTCGGGATGCTCTTCTTTATAACCTCTATCTCAATTCACAAAAAAGTAACCAAAGAAAATACGCTTACTATTGTAGGTGTGGTTGTGCTGGCACTCATTTCATCGAAGCTCGATTCAGTGCTTGCACGCCTCGGATACGATATGCACCACATGAGCATCGAGCAACTGCTCGGAATCGCAATGCTCTTTGCTGTGTTGTGGTGGCTTGTGCTGTACTACGCTGCGCTACCAAGGCTGGCTGCGTACATCAAAAAGATGGACGGCCCACCAACAGCAACCCAGACCCGATGCGAAACACCGGGCGAGAAAACGCGAGATGCGACTCCAGTACTCGCGTTTGCGCTCGCTGGTGGGTCGTTGCTCATTTTACTGCAACTTATTGGGTTGCTGGTATCGCCAGAGCTCGAGGCACGGCTCAAGCAGAGCGCTGACGTAATGCTTGTTGGAGCAGGTGTTCTTTTCCTGCTCGTATATGCAGGATGGTACTCGCTCCTGCGGCGATTCAACGCAAAGGAGGAATAAGCTCTGCGTGCTTACTGCTCTTCAACCTCAACCGGCGCACTTCAAAAAGCAGGACCTTCGGGCCCTGCTTTCTTTTTTTATGCCATAATCTTCTCTATCTTCACTTCAGTAAAAGCCTGACGATGTCCGGTTTTTTTGTGATAGCGGATTTTGGGCTTGTATTTGATAACAGTGACTTTTTTGGCCCGGCCTTGAGCTAAAACCGTGGCTTCAACTTTGGCGCCCGCAACAGTCGGAGCGCCGACTTTGACGTTCTGGCCGGCTTCATCCGCGACTAACAAAACCTGGTCAAAAACGATTTTGCCGCCTTTGTCGCCGGATAGTTTTTCCACTTTGAGCCTCCCGCCTTCTTTTACTTTGTACTGTTTGCCCCCGGTTTTGATGACTGCGAACATAGGAAAGTTTAATGGTTTATTGGTTTAATAGTTTATAGGAAATCCCAATCAGTGTCAACCGCCCCCTTTAGTATCCAACCTGCCTATGCTCGACGCGCGTTACCAGCACATCGCCGTTATCCCTTAGACTGAATTTAGCCCTGTAGTCGCCGACGCGCATCCGAAAATCTTTTCCATCACGGCCGCTTAATTTAATCACCCGCTGATGTTGCAACGGGTGATTAAGCGTTTCCAGCGCCGACAGGCTGTGTAAAATTTGCTCTTGAAATTGCTTAGGAATCCGTAACAACTGCTTGGCGGCGCGCGGATGAAACCCAACCCTAAGCATATTATTCAGATTGTTCAGAGAGTTCGCGCACTTTATTCAGAGGCATCCATGATTGCTCCTCATCAGCTTCGTCGATAAGTTCAGCGGCCTCTTGGCTTGATGCTGGCGATGACAATTCAAAAAAATCAACCATGTCTTCCAATAGTTTTTTAGATATGGCATCAGCTGGAGCCAGAACGCCGCGGATGTGGTTATTATCAACAATGGTAACTGACGGCATTTTCATATAAATAAGCCTACTCAATAATCTTGTAATAGTCAACACCCATTGTCAACCCTAACTATCTGGCCACGCTAGCCGCTTCATCTCCAATCTTGCCTGACGGCGCTGGCTGAACCTTAACTTTGGGCACCGGCGGGGTGGTAATCTTGGTGACAGTTACTGCCCCATTCTCAACCACGCCCTCAATCGTAACATTCTTCTGGGGAGTCAGGCTTTCCACTGAAGTATTTCTGCCGTTGGCATTTACTGTCGCGCCTTCGATATTCAGCAGGGCCTCTTTGCCTTTTTCAATACCCGCACCAGCCACCACGCCCTTGGCCTCGATAATCTTCACTTTCAACTTACTTCTCTGGCCTTGAAATTCCGAAACCTTGAGCTCGGCTTTTACTTTGACTTTAACTGAAGTTACAGTAGCGGATACTAAAGTAATAACCCCGGCTTCTCTGGTGGCTTGAGCATTAATAGCGTTGCTAACCTTGACTGCCGAAGCCTGAACTTTCTTGCCGTCTTTCTTGAAACTGACGGTTGGCGTGAACTTAACAACCACTTTCTTGCCGCGCAGCTCTTTAACCGAAGAAACGTTCACTTTAATTTCCATGGTGCTGGCCACCAGATTAACATCCGTGATACTCCCTTTGAGAGTCAGCTTCTCAACTTTAGCGGTAGCGGAGCGGGCCGCGGCTTTGCCTAAAGTACCCTTGCCTTTTACCCCGACGGCCACGGCCGCAGTATTAGTGGATTCATTGCCAGCCGCATCCACGGCCCGGGCCAGATAGTAATAAGTGGCCCCGCGCTTTAAGCCTGAATCTTTGTAAGTGGCGGCCGTGACGTTATTAGCCACCACTTCGCCCAAAACGCCTTTTTTGGCGGAGCGGTAGATTTTCATGTACTGTAAATCTTTGTCCTTGGGCTTGGCCCAGGTGAGAACAATGCCATTAGCGGCTATTTTAGCTTTAAGACCAGCCGGCGCGGTCGGGGGCGTGGTGTCAGTGGCGGCAATAATCGCAAAACGCGTCAGGTGGGCCAGAGAACCAGTAATCACGTGGTTAATCTCGTCCACAATGGCATTCATGACTTGCTGCCAAGTGGAATTAATTTCATCCCAATAACGGAGCGAGAGGTCAGCTGGCCGCAAATTCAAACGCGAGAGCTCTCTCGGGTCATAAGGAATGGAGACAGTCAACTCGGAGTTAAAGGCATTAACCTCTTGCCCTTGGGCGTTCCGGACATCAAACTCATAACCAAAGCCAACCACCCGGTCCGCGCCTTGGGAAGGAGTAATCACCTCTGGAGTGATGGAGACTGCCAAACTGCCTTCGGTACTGGCGGCATTAGCCGGCACCACCAGTTTGGCTCCAACATCATTAGTGGCCACAGTCATCTGGTCAGCCTCGCCAGCCACATTAACCAGTTCCGGCAGTTTAACCCCGAGAGGAGCCAAATCCAAGCTTAAAGGAATAGTGCTGCCTGGCCGGCTGACGTTAATGGCAACTTCACTGGCTCTGAAAGTATCGCGCTTGAGCTCGGACATGGCGCTCACGTGCCAAATGTCGCCTGAGGAAACTTTTAGCTTAAAGTTGCCTTTCTCGTCAGCATAACTTTCGGTGTAGCCGCCTTTATTAGACCAGGCCCAAACAAAGGCCCAACTGGGAATTCCGGCAATTGTTGTTCGTCCGTTGATTGTGGTTTCCACTGACCGGAGCACTAATTCCACGCTCACCTCTTCTCCGGTCCCCACCTTAACTGTCTGCTCATCGGGATTGGTTAACCCTAAAGAAGGCGGCACAAAAGCCCGAACATAGTAAATGCCCGGCGGCACTGGCAAACTGAATTGGCCGGCCTGGTCCGAGGTGACGCCATTAAGGTAACGTTGCGTGGCAGCGGTTTCCCGCCCAAATCTTGAGAAGGGCTGGCCGGAAATTGCTACCCAAATGTTGGCAATGCTGTTGCCGTCATTATCGCGCACCACTCCGTTGACCCGGCCATTCTGCTCTATCACCTGAAGGTCAAGAGAAGCAATTTCACCGGCAGCGACGGTTATTTTCTTCTTGGCGTCCTTTGGCCGCTGATACCGGCCAGAGCTGTCAGCAACATCATACCCGATATACCAAGTGCCGGCTGGAACTTTCAGTTTGTAATAACCCAAAGGCATGTCAATCAAAGCGCTGTGCCAGCCGCCGCCCGCTCCAGTGGCGAACACTTTAAAAGGCACGTTGACGACTTTGTTGCCGGCTCTATCCACCAAAAAACCAATCACCGCGCTTGGGGCCGAGGAGGCCATCTTTATCACCACTTTCGCGCTCTCGCCGGTTGTCACCGTGATTGGAACCGGTGAGGGCCAACCGTAAGTAGTGTTAGGCGGCAATTCCATATACAGAATATAGCTGCCGGCCGGGAGCCGCAGAGTAAACTGACCCCGCTCCACCGGCGCTCCGCCCGGCAGACGATAGTCGTTCTTGCTGCTGACTCTGACAAAGCCGTAAAAATCAGCCAGGATGTCGCCAAATTCATCTGTCACTATGCCGTTCACAACGCCGTCGCTTTGCGCCAAAACAAAGTTAATCGGCGGTATTTTTACGCCCCGCACCACCCGGACAAATTGCGGCGGCGCCGTGCTGCTGTAGGATTGGTCCGGCCCGGGCATAATGCTGACAGTCCAATCCCCGGGTGAAACTTTAAGTTCAAAATAGCCGGATTCGTCAGTCATGGCCCCGGCGCTGTCAGCCGAATTAGCCCGCCAAGCTGAAATCTTGACTCGCGGCACGCCCCGGCCTTCCATAGTGGTCACGCGGCCGGAAATTATAACCGAGGCCACGCCGACAATAATCGGACCAATGTCTTTCTGCTCCCCGGGCATAACCGAAACTGGCGGTATTTCCGGACTGGAAAGATTGGGGTCAGTCACGTCCACGTAAAGTTTATAGTTTCCCGGGGCAATAGGAGTGGTAAAACGGCCGCCGGGAGCAACCGGCACGTTAATGGCAATGCCAGCTTGGCCAAGCAAACGTACATAGGCGCTGCCGGCCGTGATTGGCTCATTATCGCCGCGCCGCAGTGTGCCGGAAATGGAAGCGGCGGCTCCCTGCCGCGGCACCAGAAAATACATCTCTTTGACAGATGCCAACTCATCGACATATATTTCCTGCGGCTGACCGGTATAAATCCAGGTAGGAAAAGTTACCGGCTGATAAATTGGCATAGAACTCATGGGCATAGGCACGGAACGCGGCCGGATTGAAACCATCCAAGTCCCGGCCTGCACCGCCAAAGTGAAAGCGCCATTGGCATCAGTGCCGCTTGATACCCAAGCATTGCCTTCTCGCCGATAAGCCGAGACCTCGGCATCGGTTACTGGGGTACCATCATTAAACTTGACAAAGCCCTTGATGTATTTATTACTGCTGGTTAAGACAAAATCACGCACCACGGTTTCGCCAGCGGCCAGGGTGACAACAACCGGCGCGGGCCGGGTTAGGCCGCCGCTTGAAGCCGGAGGATAAACCTCAATAGTGTGGGTACCGGCCGCTAAATTGGCGAAGTTATATTCGCCATA
>MHKO01000029.1:2189-4083 GCA_001818435.1 Candidatus Komeilibacteria bacterium RIFCSPLOWO2_02_FULL_48_11 | reverse complement strand
TGGTGCGCAAGGAAACATAAGCGCCCCCAACCGGGGCACCGGTACTGTCTTTAACCGTGCCCTTGATAACTCCCTGACCAGTGGTTTCAGTCGCTTTGGCCGTGGTAAAAGTGAGAACATAATCAGATCCCAGGTTTTCTCCGCTTAAGGCCCGAACCGTGCCGCGAATGGTGAAATTGTAACTAATGCCGGCCTTGAGCGGCTCCGAGAGGACAAAATTGAAACCATTGCTGGAAATATCCAACTTACCTGGCAGTGAACCAGCCGCCCCGGCGCCCAGGAAATTGAGATAGGCGCTGGAGCCGGTCACGGAAGCGGCATCAACGGCTTTAGTGAACTCCACTTGAATCTTGGGAGTCGCCACCGGCACGTTAGATGACCCGTTTTGCGGATAAAGGCGCGAGGCCTCCACTGCAAAGGCGATAGTCGGAGTTGGCGCGCCTCCGGCCACAAAAGTATAATCAGTCGTGGATACGCTCTCCAGTCCGGATGAGTTTTTGGCCCGCACGCGATAATGATAAATCTTGCCAGCCGTCAAACCAATAATTTCAACCGCCGGCGAATAGCTCAAACTCGTTGTCCAGCCAGTGGCTTGGCCATAAGCTGTTGATTCGCCATACTCCACCTGGCCATACGACTGGTCATCGGTTGACCACCAAATTTTAGCCGAAGAAGCGGCCGAGGACGCGGCTTGAACCCCGGATATCACCGGCGGCGTGGTGTCGCTAGTTGGCGGCGGCGTGGTAGCGGCGGTAGTGGTAAAACTGAACGGCATACCAGCGCTTACTAGGCCGTTGCCCCCTTTAGCATAGGCGCGAACATAATAGGTAGTGTTCGCGGCCAAACCGGATAAATCAACTGACGGACTAGTGGTTAAAGTGGTTGTCCAAGGAGTGAAGACAGTGTTGGTATAACTCGGGGAAGCGCCGTACTCCACTTGACCATAACAAGTCAAGTCGCAACCCCACATCAGTTGGGCGGAATTGGCATAAACATACATAGTATGGATGCCGGAAACGGTCGGAGTTGTGCTGGTGGCGGTTGCGCCGGGGAGAGTGGTAAAAGTATAACCAGGCGAAACGGCACTGTTATTAGAGTTGTCGCGCGCCGCCACGCGATAACCATAGTTGGTATTGGCGGTTAATCCGGAAAGATAAATACTGGTGGAAACATTGGCGACCACGGACGATTCCGGAGTGCTTAAAGTAAAGGCGCTGTTGGGCCCATATTCCACCTTGGCATAACCGGCCTCACTGCTCTTGAAGTAAACAGAGGCCGAGTTCGAGGTGACGGCGCTGGTATAGAGATCAGTCACTGTGGGCGCCGTAGTGTCGGTGGCTGGCGGAGGCGTAGGGGTAAATACGCCGTTGTAGATGGTACCGCCTGATACGGTAAACACGTAGGTAGAAAAATTGAACGTACCTGACCCGTATCCCGCTTGTCCTTGCATCTGCCAGATGTATCGTTGTGAAGTGGGCCACCAGACCGAACCAGTCGCATATGACGATGGCGGGACATATCCATGCCATTCCCCATTCAGTCCGCACACGGAGCGCGTGCAAATCGCCGACCCCGCGAGTTGCCCGGTCGCTACATCCACTTTTGCCCACACGCCCGCCTCATCACTCGATGGCTCCGGCGTCCCGGCGCCAGGCGTGGAAGTAGCGCTGGTGATAGTAAATGAGGCTGAAGCCGTGGGAGTAGGCGAACAGGTGGAATTAAAGCAGGCCCGCAAAGTATAACTCCCGGCTACAAGATTCGAGGTAGAAAAACCCATGGTACTGGTGTCGATGTTCGTGCCGTAATTGTAAGTTGTTGCTGACTGGTCTGGTTTGACAAGTTGAATAGCCACATATTCGGCCCTGGTGCCGCTGGGTGTGCAGGTATAGGTGTA
>MHKO01000029.1:0-2183 GCA_001818435.1 Candidatus Komeilibacteria bacterium RIFCSPLOWO2_02_FULL_48_11 | reverse complement strand
GTTTTCTCCAAGCGTGTAAGTGCTCTTGGTCAAAGTCAATGTTAAACCAGTGCAACCTGACGAAGCAACGGCGGTAGTGGTAAAAGTGTAAGCTGCCGAAGTAGAGCTATTGCCAGCGCTGTCCCGGGCCACCACGCGGTAATTGTAAGTTGTGCCGGCCGAGAGCCCGGTTAGAAAGACGGTTGAACTGGTGCCGGCAACAGTGGGCGTTTCTCCGCTGGTGAGCGTGTAAGTATTGTTGGGACCATATTCCACTTTAGCAGAGCCAGCTTCATTAGCTTCAAAGTAAATATAAACCGAGTTCGCGGTAATGCCGCTGGTATAGATCCCGGAGACTACTGGCGCTGTAGTATCAGCCGGAGAAGTGGTGGTAAAAGTGTAGCTGGCTGAAGTACTGCTGTTGCCGGCGCTGTCCCGGGCTACGATGCGATAGCTGTAAGCCGTACCAGCTGTCAAACTGCCAATGCCGGTGGTGGATGCGCCCCCAGCAGGCACGCTGTACTCCTGAGTTGATAAAGTGAAGCTGTTATTCGGGCCATATTCTATCTTGGCATAGCCAGACTCATTGAGAGTGTAGTTAATATTTACGCTCGCCTCGGTTGCATAGTTGGCGTATATTCCGGAAACAGTGGGCGCTGTGGTATCGGGAGCCGAAGTTGTGAAAGTGCTCTCTCCAGTATAGCCCCACTCGGCGGTGCTGGGCGAAAGCGCCCGCGTGGCCAAACGATAATAATAAGGAGTACTCGGGCTCAAGCCAGAAACAGTAATTGAATAGTAGGGGTAGGAGGTATTAGTCAGAGTAGCGGTTGAACTTGAGAGCGGATAGGCGCCGGCCGTGGTTCCATAATCAATGCGGAAATAGCCGGCGGCACTAAAGCTAAAGTGGAGTTCAGCCGAGGTTGTGGTAACAATATTCTCCCAGGCGCGCAGGTTGCCAATGGGCGAGGCCTGGGCCAGCGCCAAACCGGCTGGGAAGATTAAATCTAACAATAGGCCGATAAAAGCGGCAACAGACAATCGTCGCTGCCATTGATTTTTGTGTTTTTTCATATGACAAAATAAAGGCGCCTAAAAAACGCCTCATTAATTAATGAGAAAAAAATTGTTGTTAACGCGACATTTTTGATGCAACAAGATAAAGGCATTAATTATATTATACCTCATCTCTTGCATCAAGTCTTGTTAATTATACACAACCGCATCCCCTACCTTGACGCTCTTACGCGCAATCCAGCCCGCATTTAAGTTCTAAAACGAATATCAAAGTAACTGGTTGTTTCTAGATTATCAAACTCAAGCAAGCGCGCTGAATTAGTGTTGTTTATCACCTCTAAATCGTCAATTCCCAGAGAGCGCATAGCCAGGAGCAGGGCCACTATTGACGAGGGAGAGTCCAGGTGCTCGTTGCCGAATTTAAACAATTTTTGATAATTAAAGTTTTTCATGGCCGCCAAAGTTTCGCCGTCGTTTTTGGCTGCTTCGCTGCTTGGGAGATTATGGGAAAAATCCACTGCCGCCACCAGCGCCACGCCAGCTTGAGATAAATACGGCTTTATTTGCTCCACCAACATTTTTATATTATCCTCATTGCCTTCCTTTTTCAGCATGATGGGGATAATTTTCGCTCTCGGCAAATAATGCCTGATAAAAGGCAAATGTCCGCCAAGAGAATGCTCATTGACTACATTTTTCTCGTCAACTCTGACAACTCCCGCGGCTATTAAGGTTCGGATAATATCCGTGTCTGCTTTAACCGTTCCCAGCGGCGTGCTCCAGTTATAAAGGCTGGTTAAGGCATAAAATTCACCGGCTTCATAATGATTGGGGCCAAGCAGAAATATCTTTTTTGTCGTTGGTGGCAAATGAGCGTAGAAGTCGGCAATCAAGTCGCTCGCTAGCAGGTGGTGCGGTATAATGCCGCCCTTGATGGTTTTATCGCTCGCCGTGGCTTTTTGGGCGCGCACGGCTTGAGAGAATAACTGCTGGTCAAAAAACTTTACCAAATGTATGGGCTCAAGAACTTGAGCTTTTTTGGCCAAAATCGTAAAAAACATTAAAACCAGTACCGCACCCCCTATCATCCAACTAAGTTTTTTCCTGCTTGTTTTTAGATTCATCTTTACTGCTCTTCTTGCGCCGCCAGGTAATGCCGCCGACAATGCTGCCAGCGGCAACAACTCCTA
>MHKO01000028.1:15215-15380 GCA_001818435.1 Candidatus Komeilibacteria bacterium RIFCSPLOWO2_02_FULL_48_11 | reverse complement strand
CCCGACCAACGTCATTTCCATTACCGATGGCCAGATTTTCCTGGAAAGCGATTTATTTTACCGCGGCATTAGGCCAGCTCTGAACATTGGTATTTCCGTGTCCCGCGTGGGCGCGGCCGCGCAAATCAAGCCCATGAAAAAAGTGGCTGGCAAGATGAAGCTCTC
>MHKO01000028.1:14568-15137 GCA_001818435.1 Candidatus Komeilibacteria bacterium RIFCSPLOWO2_02_FULL_48_11 | reverse complement strand
TTTGGGCCAGAGGCTGGTGGAAGTCTTGAAACAGCCCCAGTACCAGCCCATGCCCGTGGCCAACCAGGTGGCTATCATCTATGCCGTGTCCAATGGCTTTGCCAATGCGGTTGAAGTTAAAGACATCCGGGCTTGGGAAGAAAAGTTTCATGCAAACATTAATAAACATCATAAAGCTCTGCTTGGAAAAATCGGGAAAGGGGAGTGGGATGAGAAGATTGAGGGGGAATTAAAGAGCGCGTGCGAAGATTATGCCCATCAACACTAAAACAATCAAACGCCGCATCAAATCCGTTGGCGCCACCAAGAAAATCACCAAAGCCATGGAAATGATTTCCGCGGTCAAGATGCGCAAAGCCGTGGCCAATGATTTAGCTAGCCGCAGTTACGCCGCGCTCGCCTGGCAGATGCTCTCGGACATTGCGGCCAAAACCGAGGTGGCCTACCACCCGCTCATGGAGCGCCGGAAAGTAAAGACCATCGGGCTGCTCTTGGTTACTTCCAACCGCGGCTTGGCCGGCGGATTTACGAGCCACCTGCTCGCCGCAGGGCACGAGTACATCCAAAAA
>MHKO01000028.1:14174-14509 GCA_001818435.1 Candidatus Komeilibacteria bacterium RIFCSPLOWO2_02_FULL_48_11 | reverse complement strand
GATGCGCCACCGCTTTGGCCATGCCGTGGCCGCGGAATTTGAAAAAATAGATTTAACCACCCGCATTGAAGAAGTGGCGCCGCTCTCCAACATCATCGTGGCTGATTATATCAACAAAAAATATGATAAAATCGTGCTGGCTTATACGGATTTTGTTTCAGCTCTCAAGCAAGAGCCTCGCCTCAAACAGCTCTTGCCCTTATCGCGCACCAAAGATTTTGAGCATGAGGGCCAAAAGAGAGAATTTGAATTCCTGTTTGAGCCCAATCCGCGCCAGGCGCTTGAGGCCCTGGTGCCGCGGCTGGTGGAAATGCAGATTTACCAAGCCATTTTGG
>MHKO01000028.1:13951-14116 GCA_001818435.1 Candidatus Komeilibacteria bacterium RIFCSPLOWO2_02_FULL_48_11 | reverse complement strand
GGCTGAAGACATGATTAGCGAACTACAGCATTCGTTCAATAAAGCCCGGCAAGCCGCGATTACGCAGGAGATTGCGGAGATAGTTGGGGGCGCGGCAGCATTGGGATAAAGCGATGCCAATCTACGAATGACATGCCTGCCCGCAATACAAGCATAGCGTTGCAG
>MHKO01000028.1:7983-13901 GCA_001818435.1 Candidatus Komeilibacteria bacterium RIFCSPLOWO2_02_FULL_48_11 | reverse complement strand
TCCACTCGCCCTGCTGGGCTCGGTCGGGATGACGGGTAATAAATTCGCAGCATTCGCATGTAATTTCGGCCAAAGGCCGACCAGCCTCTGGCTGGCGCACTCATTCATTAGCATCGCATTAATCACACTCTATGAACAAAGGAATCATAACTCAAATAATCGGCGTGGTCGTGGACGTCCGGTTTGAAAAGACATTGCCCAGCCTCTATTCGGCGCTGGAAACCAAACTGCCTAACGGCCAAAAGCTTGTTTTGGAAGTGGAACAGCATGTGGGAGGCAACGTGGTGCGCACTGTGGCCATGTCCACTACCGACGGCCTGTCGCGCGGCAGCGAGGTGGTTGATTCGGGGAGCCCAATCACGGTACCGGTGGGCCCGGAAACACTAGGGCGCATGTTTAACGTGACCGGTGAGCCGATTGATGGCTTGGCTGACCCTAAAACCAAGAAACATTATCCCATCCACCGGAGCGCGCCGGAGTTCACCAAGCAATCCACCAAGTACGAAGTTTTGGAAACCGGCATTAAAGTTATAGATTTAATCTGCCCGTTTTTGAAAGGCGGCAAAGTTGGTTTATTCGGCGGCGCCGGTGTGGGCAAGACCGTGGTTATCCAAGAGCTGATCCGCAACATTGCCCAGGAGCATGGCGGTTATTCCATGTTTGCCGGCGTGGGGGAGCGCTCCCGCGAAGGCAATGACCTTTATCGCGAAATGAAAGAAAGCGGCGTGTTGGAAAAAACCGCCTTGATTTTTGGCCAGATGAATGAACCCCCCGGAGCGCGCGCCCGCGTGGCTTTATCTGCCCTGGCTATGGCCGAATATTTCCGCGATGAAGAAGGCCGTGATTTACTGCTTTTCATTGATAACATTTTCCGCTTTACCCAGGCCGGCTCTGAAGTGTCCGCGCTCCTTGGCCGCCTGCCCTCGGCCGTGGGCTATCAGCCGACTTTGGCCACGGAAATGGGCGCTCTGCAGGAGCGCATTACCTCCACTGACAAAGGCTCCATCACTTCTGTCCAAGCTGTCTATGTTCCAGCTGATGATTTGACTGACCCGGCTCCAGCCACCACGTTCGCGCACTTGGATTCCACAGTGGTGCTGAACCGGTCATTGACCGAGCTCGGCATTTATCCGGCCGTGGATCCCTTGGATTCCAATTCCACTATTTTAGACCCCAATATCGTTGGAGAAGAGCACTACCGCACTGCCACCGAAGTTCAGCGCGTGCTCCAGCGCTACAAAGATTTGCAGGATATCATCGCTATCTTGGGCATGGAAGAATTGTCAGACGAAGATAAAGTTACCGTGTCCCGGGCCCGCAAAATCCAGCGCTTCCTATCCCAGCCATTTTTTGTGGCCGAAACGTTCACCGGCACTGGCGGCAAATATGTTCCAGTGGCCGAAACAGTAAGAGGCTTCCGCGAGATTTTAGACGGCAAGCATGATGAGAAGGGTGAGCAGATGTTTTACATGAAGGGGGGGATTGAGGAAATAGAAGCGGATAAACGCGGATAACAACGCAGATTAACGCTGAATTTTATGGCGGAGGGATTTCTTTATCAAGATGAAACATACAAGATACGCGGGGCGTGTTTTAGGGTCTGGAAAGAATTCGGTGGAGCGTTCAAGGAGAGCGTTATTGAACGGTCGTTAGTTATAGAATTTCAAGAATTAGGTTTTAACATTGATTCACAGAAGAAAATCCCGCTTTACTATAAGCAAAAACATGTCGGTACGTATATACCCGATATAGTCATAGACGACAAAATACTTATTGAACTGAAATCAAAACCATTTATTACTCGAGAGGACCAAAGGCAGTTCTGGTTGTATCTCAAAGCCACTGATTACAAGTTAGGTCTGCTTATAAATTTTGGGCCAGACAAATTAACCATCAACCGCCGCATCTACGATCAAGCGCGTCTAAAACATCCGCGTCCATCTGCGTAATCATCAGCGTTTATCTGCTTCTATGTCGGATAAAATTTCGTTCAAAATTATAACCCCCGAGCGCGTGATCTTTGAGGACCAAGTGGACCAAGTCTCCCTCCCCACTCCTGATGGCGAGATTACGGTTTTGCCGGACCACATTCCGCTGGTTTCGGTTTTGCAGTCCGGGGAGCTACGTTGCAAGAAAGGGAATACCGAGTACTCGCTGGCCGTGTCCGGCGGTTTTTGCGAGGTGCGGCCGGATAACTCGCTCTCGGTGCTGGCCGATACGGCCGAGCGGGCCGAGGAGATTGACATTGTCCGGGCCGAAGAAGCGCATCAACGCGCCTTAAAACTCATGGCCGAAGCGCGCGACAAAGAGAGCGTGGATTACGCGGCTTTGCAAGCCAAGCTGGAAAAGGAGTTTGCCCGCTTGCGCGTGGGCAACCGGTACCGGAAGTTGCCGAGATAATAAAAACAAGCTCTAAACTGCGCGAAAAAATAGTAATAGTCTAATCAATAATTTCATGACCAGCGAACAAGCGTTGCAAACATTGCTTGATGGCAACAAGCGGTTTGTTGCCGGACAAGCTCGGCATCCAAATCAATCATCCGAACGGCTGGCTGAATTAGTTGCTCGCGGCCAGCACCCGATAGCCATTATTGTTTCGTGTTCTGATTCGCGGATTCCGCCGGAACTTGTTTTTGACCAGGGCCTGGGCGACATCTTTGTTGTCCGCACCGCGGGCCAGGTTTTGGATGATGCGGCTTTGGCCAGCATTGAGTACGCGGCAGAACACTTGCATGTTCCTTTGGCAGTGGTGCTGGGGCACCAGGATTGCGGAGCAGTCAAGGCCGCGGTTGGCGGCGGGGACGCGCTTGGACATATTTCGACTCTGGTCAAGCGCATTCAGCCCGCGGTTGAAGAGGCCCGAGACAAAGGCGGCGATGTGTTAGATGGCGCGGTCCGTATTCACGCGCTATCGGTGGCGCGCCAGATTGAATCAAGCGAGCCGATCCTTTCGGAGCTTGTTACAGACGGGCGCTTGAAAGTTGTTGGCGCTTACTACAGTTTGGCAAGCGGAGAGGTTCAGATATTCTAATAAAGACTTAATCTTTAGCATAAGAGCAGACTGTTTTCTGTAAAAAAATGAGCCCGACTTGCGATGTTTTGTCAAGTCGGGCTTCTTAGAGGTTGCGGTTTACCATTTAACCGATAAACCGATTTTGTTGATGGCGCGTTTGCGCCACCAGAGCAAAAATTTGACCCACAAGAGGTCGGTTGCCAGCATCATGATGTTTGCGAGTACCACATTCGCAAACATCATGACAATTCCCTCCTCATTCCTGGCCATCATATCGTACATGTACGCCAGGATGGTGCCGACCAACCCGGTGTAAAAAATTGTGAATAGAACCACCGAAGCCATGATGCAATCTAATTCCGGCATTCGTTGGTACCGTGCCTCTCCTTTTCCGAACAGAGAGCCGCACACGATACCGCATACTATCGGAGTCGTCCAAAACCAGAACATTTTACTTCTCCTTTCAGGAGATGTGGCCGCCCCGCGCATGCGGGTTGGCCGGGTTTTGGCCGCTCTTTTGGGCGGCCTGGATTTAAAAAAAGCTATTGTTTGTTTCTCTCTTCAGCTTTTCATTTCTGAAAGGCTAGAGAGAGAAGGGGAGGAACGCGACACTTGTTTGTGTGCGTCCTCCCCCCCAAGTTTTACCATGCCCGCCGTTTGTACACGCCGGGCATGGCGCGGATGTCTGCCATCGTGGGGGCCGACGGTTCCCCCGACTTTTCCGTTTCATCCGCGGTCGGATCGGGGGCCGAGATGACGTCCAGTAGCATCCTCTCCCCCTCGGGCGCTGCGGGGGGCGCGGCTGTTGTGGGCTCCGTGATTCGCCAGAAGTTCTTCATGAACCATACGAGGCCGGCAATTAAAGCCACCGGCCCCAAGGTATCCCGCCAAAAATATTCATACCAGTTGCCCTGGTTTACCGTGGCATTGTCCAGTACGAATGCCATGAACCCCAGGGCGATAGCCCCGCCCATCGGAACCGCAAAGAACAGCTTCGCCAGCAAGCTGGCCTTGCTTCCCCGCCAGACGATGACTGTGAAAGCGGTCATCGCCATCAACCCAAAAAAGAGAATGCAGGTTTTTCCAAATTCAGCTTGGAAATTTTTCTGCATTGTCCCTGTGGCCGCGGCCACGAAAAGCTCGTTGACGGCCTGCATGACCTCGATGGCGCCTTCGATGAGGCCAAAAGTCATGGCCATCAACAGACCGGCATTGGTTATCATGAGCAGGCCTACGCCGCGTATCAGCGTGAGGCCACGCAACGCATACTTGGCCGCTTTGTTGGCCTTGCGGAACCACGCCAATAACTTGTCCATCTGATACCTCCTTTTCTAGCCTTTCTAGGAGTTGCGGGAGTTGCGATTTTGTCCCCGCGTTGCGGCGGGGACGCGAAAAAACAAAAAAAGCGATTTTTGTGTTAAATCATTATAGCATATTTAAAAATAATAGTCAATACAATGTGGTTCTTTAACATCTTTGGGTAAATTATATCTGACGTAATATACCAAAAATTAGCTTTAAAATAGTGTAAAATGGTTTTATCTACGATTGCTATATTATTAAAAAATCTTAAATTTAAGTGGGTATTTTTAAAAAAGATAAAATAGATTCAAAAAACTAGATTCTGCTTAATAAATATATCAATTTAAACTCAAATGATTACCCAAAGATGTTAAAGAACCTACAATGTTATATATTTTGGCTAAAACAAGAGAAAAAATATACAAAAGTGTACAAAGAAAGCATCTGATGCTATACTGAACATACTATGGATGCAACTGTCACTAAAATAAAAGATGGAACCATCACTCTGCCGCGGCAAGTAAGCAAGTCGTGGTCTAATAAGGATGTTTTGATTTTTTCCGACGATAGTCGAGTTATTATTGAACCTATTGAGTCAGAATGGGAACAATTTGAAAAAAATGCTGAAAACGCCAAACAAGATATCTCTTTAGAGCTTATAGACGAGGCAGTGCAATGGGCGAAAAAGAAACGTTCTTAACGTATGTATGTTGTTTTAGATACTAATGTTCTTATTGCGGCTTTTATTTGGCGCAGAAGATTAACCCCGATTTACGACGCAATCCGAGATTCGTCAATCACTCCTTGTTTTACCCATAAGACATTTTCTGAATTGAAACGAGCGCTTTGGTATCCAAAATTTGAGCTGCAGCTCCTAAAAAATAGAATTATTCCTGAATCAATGATACGACTACTTTCCAGCAGGTCGCATTTTGTATTAGCATTGAATCAGATTACAGAGATTAAAAAGGATGTGTCCGACAACGAGATTCTCGCCTGTGCCATATCAGCGCGGGCGGATTTTATTGTGTCCGGAGATAAACATTTGCTGGAATTAAAGTCATGTAAAGGAATTTCAATCATAACGCCTGGTAAGTTTATCGCATTAATGAATGAGCGGTAATACGCTATGTCTAATCAAGACATCCTCAAAGACCTCAACCCAGAGCAAAAGGCGGCCGTAATTCATCCACAGGGTCCGCTTTTGATTATTGCCGGAGCTGGAACCGGCAAAACCACGGTCATCACGCGCCGGCTCGCCTGGCTCATCATGGAGAGGAACGTCAAGCCTGACGAGATTTTGGCGCTCACTTTCACCAACAAGGCCGCGGATGAGATGCAGGAGCGCGTGGATAAAATTTTGCCTTATGGCTATGTGGACTTGTGGGTCTCCACGTTCCACACTTTTTGCCAGCGCGTTTTGCAGAGCCATTGTTTAGATATTGGTCTTTCCACTGATGTTGAGCTTTTAGATTCAACCGGGGCTTGGCTTTTAGCGCGCCAAAATCTAGCCAGATTTGAACTGGATTATTACCGGCCCGGCGGCAATCCCACCAAGTTTATCCAGGCCTTGCTTGGCCATTTTTCGCGTTTGAAAGACGAA
>MHKO01000028.1:0-7975 GCA_001818435.1 Candidatus Komeilibacteria bacterium RIFCSPLOWO2_02_FULL_48_11 | reverse complement strand
GAATCTAGGATTGGATAATGCTGAAGCGACAGGAAGTATGCCAGCCAAAGGCTGGTCCGCCTCTGGCGGAGAGGCATCAGGAGGAAAAAGCAAAAAGAGTTACGAGTTACGAGGTTCGAGTTACGAGAAAAAGAAAGAAGAGATTAATCCAGATGAAGTAAAAAGAATTGTGGAGGTGGCGAATGCGTATCATACTTACCAGCAGCTGTTGCTGGAAAAGAGCAAGATGGATTTTGGGGATTTGATAAATTACTGCCTAAAACTATTCCGCGCTCGGCCGCAGATTCTAAAGCTTTACCAGAAGAAATTTAAATATATTCTGGTGGATGAGTTCCAGGACACTAACTGGGCGCAATACGAACTAGTCAAGATGCTGGCCGCGCCGGAGAATAATCTCACAGTGGTGGCTGATGATGACCAGTCAATTTACCGTTTCCGCGGGGCTTCCACTTCCAATGTCATCATGTTCTCGCGCGATTATCCTAAAGCCAAAAAGGTTTCCTTGGTGCGCAATTACCGCTCTGGCCAGGCCATTCTGGATGCGGCGCATTCATTTATCCAACTGAACAATCCTGATCGTTTAGAAGCGCTATACCGTCATTCCGAGCCCCTCGGGAATACTCGGGGTAAACTCCGCGAAGCGGAGTCGAGGAATCTCAGTGTTAAACCACAAGATCTTTCGACTCAGGATGACGTGGTTATAAACAAAAAGCTAATTTCACAAACCGGAGTCAAAGCCCAGGTCGAGCATTTGTATTGTAAAAATTCTGGGGACGAAGCGCGGGTGGTTGGGGAAACAATTTTAGCTCTCAAAGAATCGGATAAAGAAGCAACTTGGAATGATTTTGCCATTTTGGTGCGGGCTAATAATCAGGCCGAGATTTTTGAAGATATGCTCTCGGTCATGTCCGTGCCGCATCAGAATCTTTCAGCCAAGGGGCTTTACCGCACTGGCTTGATTTTGAACATCCTGGCTTTTTTCAGATGCCTTGATAATTATCATGAAAGCGCGGCTCTTTATAGATTACTGACAGCGCCTTTTGTGGCTGTGCCCATTGAGGACATTATCAAGCTTACGCACCACTCATCGCGCAAGCAAGTAACTCTTTATTCCTTGCTCAAAGCGCCACAGCAGGTTGGCGGCTTAAGTAAAGAAGCGGTTCTGGAAATCAACCGCCTGGTCGGGCAATTGGATTTGTTTCTGGCCAAAACCAAAGATACCAAGCCCTCGGTGCTGCTTATTGAATGGCTGGAGCAAAGCGGTTATTTTGCGTACCTTAACCGTCTGCCGGATGCTTTGGGAGCGGAGCAATACCGCCTTTTGAAAGCGTTTTTTGAGCGCTTAAAACAAATTGAAGCTGGCCTGCCTGGAGCGCGGGTTAAAGACGTTATGGAAACATTGAAATTGGAAATAGAATCAGGCGATGAGGGCGATATGCCGGTTGATGCCGAATCTGGCCCGGAAATGGTGAAAATCATGACCATCCACAGCGCCAAGGGGCTGGAGTTCAAGTATGTGTTCATCGTCAATCTGGTTGATAAACGCTTCCCAACCATTGAGCGCTCGGAACCGATTTCCATACCAGACGAGTTAGTCAAAGAAGTTCTGCCTCAAGGAGACGCGCATTTACAGGAAGAACGGCGTTTGTTTTACGTGGGCTTAACGCGCGCCAAAGACGGCTTGTTTTTGACTTCAGCCGAAGATTATGGCGGCGCCGCCACTAAAAAACTTTCGCGTTTTCTTTATGAGCTCTCTGAATCGTATCCAAATTTCAAACTCTCCAAAGATACTCTGAAAAGCGATGATAAAATTTTATTGCCAAAGGTCTCAAGCCAGACCAGGCCGATTTACAAATTGCCATTACCATCAAGATTTTCTTTTACCCAGTTGCGGGCGTTTGAAAACTGCCCCTTGCAGTACAAGTTCGCCCATGTTTTAAAAGTGCCGATTCAGGGCAAGTATGTTTTCAGCTATGGCCAGACCATGCATTCCACGTTGCAGGAATTTTTTCAAATCTTGGAGCAGAAGCGCCGCGCCGTGCAGGTTGATTTATTCAGTGGGGGCGTCAAACAACGTCATCCTGAACAAGCCGCCGAAGGTGGCGCAGTGAAGGATCTCGGTGTTGAACCACGGGATTCTTCGGCTTCGCCTCAGAATGACGGCATGATACCTGTTTCGTTAGAAGAATTATTGTCCATCTACGAAAAAAATTGGATTGACGATTGGTATAATTCGCCGGAACAGAAAGAAGAATATCGTCAAAAAGGCAAAAACGCTTTAAAATTATTTTACGCCAAACTGCAAGACAAGATGCCCAACATCAAAGCTCTGGAGCAGGGTTTTAACATCAAGGTCGGGGATTTCACGCTCATGGGTAAAATCGACCGGGTGGACATTCTGCCCAGTTCGGAAATTGAGATTGTGGATTATAAAACCGGAGCGGCACGTCAAAAATTAGAATCCGAGGATAAGGAACAGCTTTTGCTTTACCAAATTGCGGCTGAAGAGGTATTTGGGGAAAAGGTAAAAAGTTTGACTTATTATTACCTTGATGATGGCAAAGTGATGTCTTTTTTGGGCACAGACGTGGAGAAAAACGACCTGAAGGTTAAGATTGTGGAAACCATCGAGAAAATAAAGAATAGCAGTTTTACTCCAACTCCGGGCCCGTTTGTCTGCAAGTTCTGCGACTTTCGAGATATCTGTGAATTCCGGAAAGGATGAGATTGTCAATTTGTCATCCCGACCGAGCCCAGCAGGGCGAGTGGAGGGATCCCTTGTATGTGGTTAATCCACAAATAAGGGATTCCTCGACTCGGCGAGTACGCCTCGCTCGGAATGACAATTCATTTGTCAAAATATTGATTTCATTGTAAAATAGAAATCAAATCAGAGATGTAAAACAAAAGTTCTATGGAGCATAAAAAAGTCATTTTTAGCCTAATGGCCGCTACCGTGGTTTTTGCCGGAGTGTTGTTCCTGGGGCTTTCCAAGATTGACCCTCGTGGAGCGAGCTCCATAATTTTTGCCGGCATTACCGCGGCCATGCTTCTTTTTTTCTGGGGGCTTTTGGGAACACTACTTCTCTCGCACCGCACCTGGCGCCGCAAAAACCGGCCTTTGGCCATGTCCTTGCGCCAGGCTTCCATTTTTTCCATCCTGGTGGTGCTGGCGCTTTACATGCAGCGGTTTGACCTCTTAACCTGGTGGGATATAGTGATTATGGTCGGCGTGGCCGTATTGTTGGAGTTGTTTTTTATCGGCAATGAGGAAATTAAAGTATAATGAAAGCAAAACTAGAACAAATCAGAAAATCTGCGATTGATGCCTTGGAACGCGTCGCTGACCGAGACACGCTTTTTAATTTGGAAAAAAAATTTCTGGGCCGCAAAGCCGAGCTGGCGCAAGTCATGAAAGACATAAAAAGTTTGTCTGACGCGGAAAAACCTCTGGTTGGTAAATTGATTAATGATATCAAGCGCGATATTTCGGCCATAGTTGAAAAGAAGAGGACTGATTTTTCCGCCCAATCCGCCCCGGGCCGATCTGGCTGGGACAAAACTTTGCCGGGCCTAAAACCGGCTCTGGGCCATATTCACCCCATCACGCGGTTTTTGGAAAAGATTGAGGACATCTTTGTGCGCATGGGCTACGAGGTTGTGGAAGGCCCGGAAGCGGAAACCCAAGCCTATAATTTTGATCTTTTGAATTTTCCCAAAGACCACCCGGCGCGCGATGTGCAGGACACGTTTTTTCTTGACCAGAAGGGTGATGACGGCCTGCCCATGGTTCTGCGCACTCAGACTTCGCCGGTGCAAATTCGGGCCATGGAAATAAGAAAGCCGCCAGTGCGCCTTTTAGTGCCAGGCCGGGTATTCCGCAACGAAGCCACTGATGCGGGCCATGAAACAACTTTTTACCAGTGCGAGGGCTTGGTGATTGATCAAGGCATCCGGGTGACTGATTTGATTGGCACTTTGGATTTATTCATCAAGCGTCTGTTCGGCCAAGACGTTAAAATCCGCGTGCGCCCGCATTTTTATCCGTTCACTGAACCGTCAATGGACATTGATATGAGCTGTCTTCTCTGCCAAGGCGGGGGTTGTCCATTTTGTAAAAAATCGGGCTGGATCGAAACCTTAGGCTCGGGCATGGTTCACCCCAATGTGCTCAAAAACATGGGCGTGGACCCGAAAGTTTATTCCGGCTTTGCATTCGGCTTGGGCATTGATAGGCTGATGATGCTTTATTATGGAGTAAATGATATTCGCTTGTCGTATTCGGGAGATTTGAGATTTATAGAGCAATTTTGATGTATGTTTTTTAAGTTCAATAAAGAAACTAAAACGGAAGATTTGAAATTAAGGGATTTTGATCAAATTTGGACGAAGTTTTGTTTTCTTGACGAAACCGGCAGTTTAAGTAATATACACGATCCGTTTTTCACGGTTGGAATATTAAAGTTAAGTCAGCCTTATTATCTAATGAGCAAGATTGATTATGAGCGCCGCAAGCGAAGTTTTTATGACGAGATGAAGTTTAATAAACTTTCCAAGAAGAATCTTGAGTTTGCGAAATTCGCCATTGGCGCGTTGTTTGATACGCGAAGCACTTATTTTTATTCTTATTCAGTTGATAAAGACGGTGATTACTTTAAAAGAGAATTTGGCAGCGACCCTTGGAGAGCGTACGAAAGCCTGACTTTGCGCCTAATTAAAGATGCTGTTTTGGCGCCAAAAGAGATTTTAATTCTGATTGCTGATTATGCGCCAGCGCCGCCGCACATACGATATGAGGTTTCAGTAAAAAAAGAGACAAACCACTTGCTTGGTCGGTTGGCGCTGGCTGGCGTGTGCCGTTTTGATTCCAGGTCAAATGATTTGTTGCAATTGGTGGATTTGGTCATTGGAACTATAAGCTATGATTTAAAATCATTGTGTGGCGTAATAAACGGAGGCAGCCAATATAAAAAGGATCTTTGTGGTTTTTTGAAAAATAATCTTGGAGCGGTTGATTTTAAAAACGGTTTTCGAAACAGAAATTTTAATATTTTTGTTGACAAAGATATGAAAGCGAGATTGCCTTTGGATTTAAGCTCCGGCCAAAATGAAAAAAGGCCATCGACCTAACGGTCGACGCCTTTTTTCGATACGGTGTTTACAGTATATATGAAATAGAGAATCTGTCAAGGTTATCCACAGTAATTTACAAAAGGCTTTATTATGAAGAGTTTTAGCCAATATTTAAAAGTAAAAATGCGAGACCCGGAGTATAAAAAGCATTATGATGCTTTAGAGCCGGAGTTCGCCAAAACTATGCCTATTCTAAAAAACAATCCAACCCCAGAACTTAAACCAGCGCCGCCGCCCAGCGGGCAAAAAATTTTTAACCGCTTTAATTTTTAGTGATTGGAATTTTGGAATTTGAGAATTTTGGTAAAGAAAATGGAGGACAAAAATAAAAAATATATCAACAGTTTTTCCGATTTGGATGTTTATCAGAGATTAAGCCGTTTACGCAAAGTAGTCTTAATTAAAATTATTGTAAAACTGCCAAAAGAAGAAAGGTATGATTTAATAGATCAGATGAGAAGAGCGTGTAAAGCGGCGTGCGCAATCTTGGCAGAAGGATTTGCAAAGCGTTTTCAAATTAACCATTGGAAAAAGTATTTGACGGATGTAATTGGCGAATGCAATGAAATGATTGACCATTTAACTGTTGTTCAGGATATTTACAGCGAATACGTCAATAAGGATTCGATACAGATTATTAAAAATGAATACGAGATAGCAATAAAGCAATTAGTAACTTTGGGTAAATCTTGGATTAGTTATCATCAAAATAAATAATCACTAAAATTCCCAAATTCTAAAATTCCAAATTTCCATGTTATTACCTCTCTCCTGGCTCAAACAATTCATCGACATCAAAGCAGACGCAAAAGAAATTGCTGAGAAGTTGACGTTGTCTGGAAGCGAATAGTATGTACAAAAAGATAAACAAAGAATTTGATTATCCGTTCAATGTCAAAAAAGACGGCATATATACCATCTTGATTGAAGCGTCATGCAAATCAGGAAGAATCTTGGGATTGTTTGGCGGCGAGGATTTGAGGGTGGAAATAGATGGAATGAAATTGCGCGAGGTTCCCGCTAAAAATAAACCGCAATACAACAACATTCCGCCAAGCTGGAACGGCACGCAATTGAAAGGATTTTCAAAAACAGTCGTTGTTATTTTGCGATTGGCAAAAGGAGAGCATGCGTTGCGGTTCATTCCAAAACGCGGGGCAACAATTGTCAAAGAACCGGAGATTAGCATTTTTGACGCGTCCAAGCCGCTTCTTGCCAACATCCAAGCGCCGGAGGGAAACCGAAGGCCGTGGATTACCGCAGCGCTCGTTGACATGCCTCTGAAAACAGTTGATGTCGCCGTCAAATGCGAAAAAAGAGAGCCAGACAGCGATGACGTGAAATTGATTATAGACGGCAAGATAGAAAAGAATGAACAGAAAGGGTGGTGGGGCAAGAATTGGTATTGGCAGGGAAGCGAACTGCAAGGCAACACTAAAGAAGCAAGATTTTATTCTGATGCGCCAAAAGGAATTCATTATATTGAATTGTGGGCAGACCGGATGCCAGTGTTGGAATCGCTTAGCGTGAATATCGGCGATACTGCCAAAGAAGATGATACAGAGGACATCCGTATAAAAGAATATACCTATCGTGGCGTATCCGGCAAAGAAAATTATAATCGTTATGACACGGAAATTCTAGCGGCAGTGGACGAGTGGAACAGAGAATTTATGAACGACGCCTATCCGCCTTCGGAGCCGCTCGACCCGAATCTGGTCAAGGCCATGATCTTCGTTGAGAGCAGGATAGGGTATGAGAGAGGTGGAGAAGTTGACGTGATGCAGGTTGGCAATCCCGGAGATGATGCATTGAGGACATTGAACCACGAGCTGGAAGAGTCATGGTTTCAAAACGGAAAAAGAGTCAATCTGGATTACAAGGGCGCGGCCAACGCGGATACGCCGGCTGAAAGCATCAAATGGGGCGTGCGGTGGCTGTATCATAAAGCGCAAAAAAGAGAGGGCGATGGTTCCTGGGAGTGGATGGCATGGCAGGGAGCAATGGAAAGATATGGCCCGCAAAAAGTAGAGCACAATAAAGCCATTTGGAGTATTTATGAAAACGGCGTGGACACCCGGAATAATAAATCCATACGCTTGTGGTCTGTATTGCTGTTTGCTCTCGTGGCGTTCGGTATTCCATGGTTGGTATCATGGAATCAAGGGCAGGTGTATTTTAATTATTTTGACCGAGGCGAGCAATATTACTGGCTCGGCAGGACACAGCTTTCCATTGGAGTTTTTGATGGCATCAGGACAAAAAGAGCCGTTATCGGGCCGATTGACGACAGGCCCAAGAGTCACGCGATAGGATTGCTCAAAGATAGCATCCTGGTTGATTATTATGATTTTGATAATGACGGCAAAGACGACGTGCTTGTTTCCGCCCGCCACTTTACGGATAATGAAGTGATGCACTTTTTTAGGATCGGAAAGAGAGCGTTAGAGCCCATCCGTTTTATTGGCCATTCCAATCCATTTACCGGCGACAATAGTTTGTATGCGGACAATATCAGGTTCGGACGCAGAGATGCATTAGGCAGGTATATGTTTATAGAAGAAAACACGGTACGATACAGCAATGCGTCGGATCAGGTATGGCGCACCTATTATCGGTTTAATGAAAACAATGATATTGTTATTGACAGAAAAGAGCAGGAGGATATTGTTGCCACTAGCGCGTTATAGCATTAATTGACGTTAAATTTACGAGGATTTTTAACAAAACTATGCCTATTCCAAAAAACAATTCAACCCCGGAACTTAAACCAGCGCCGCCGCCCAGCGGGCCAAAAATTTTTAACCGCTTTAATTTTTAGTGATTGGAATTTTGGAATTTG
>MHKO01000027.1:2255-21084 GCA_001818435.1 Candidatus Komeilibacteria bacterium RIFCSPLOWO2_02_FULL_48_11 | reverse complement strand
TGTTTTAATGCTTATGCTCTTATTATATCATTAAACCGGTTGAATTTAGAGTCCGACCACTATACCAGGGGATCTCCTCGGCCTGCCAAATTACTAGAGATTTACAAGTCTATTGGCAATAAAAGTTCTTTGGGATTTATTGAGTTCATCTAGGCCTCGAGATGACAAACTTACATAACTTATGCTCCTCCTTTCCCTCTCCCGCTTAATTAAATTCTCGCTCCAGAACTTTTTCCGCAATATCTGGCTTTCGGTTGTAACCATTACCATTGTGGTGCTGACTCTTTTTTCCGTAACCTCGCTGGTGTTTATAAACGCGATTATGGGCGAAGCCATCGCTTTGGTGAAATCCAAAGTTGATATCAGCGTCTATTTTAAGCCTACGGTCAGCCAGGAACAAATTTTTGCGGTCCAAAACGGCTTGGAAGACTTAAATTACGTTAAAGAGGTGAAATACGTTTCCAAGGCCGAGGCGTTGGAAAAAATGCGCCAGCAATACAACGACAGCCCTTTAATTCTGGATGCTTTGAAAGAGCTCCAAGAAAATCCTTTGGGCGATACTTTGGTGGTTACGGCCAAAAAGACCGCTGATTATCAAAAAATCGTTGATGTTTTGAACGGCACGCCCCAGTATGCCGTGCTGATAGACAACAAGAGCTTTGACGACAACCGCTACATTATAGAAAAGCTGGAAACTCTCTCGGGCCAGATAAAAAGCGGCGGCTGGGCCGTAACCATATTTTTCGCGATTATCGCGGTGCTGGTTATCATCAACACCATCCGCATTGCCATTTACACCCACCGCGACGAAATTGCCATTATGAAGCTGGTTGGCGCTTCCAACACTTTTGTGCGCGGTCCGTTTTTAGGCGAAGCCATTTTATACGCGGTTATCGGCGCTGCGCTGACCACTGCCCTGGCTTATCTAGTGGCCAACGTTTCCGATCCCTATGTGGCCGGCCTTTTGGGTCATGCCAATTTCAGTCTGGCGAGTTATTTGAACGGAAATTTTTGGAAAATCTTCGGCACTGAACTGGCCGGCATGACCGCTTTTTCCGTGCTCTCCACTTCCGTGGCGCTATCACGTTATTTGAAAGTCTAGTTAACTTCTATTAAACTTCCCCTGCGAACATTTGAGTAAAATAGTGCAACGTTCTTTTTTTGAAAGGGAGGAGAAAATGGATAGTGACAGGGTTTTGGAAGAAGAAACAGCAACCAAGCGGGAGCAGCGTCTGAAAGATCTCCGACACGCCTTGAAAAATCACCTAGTGATTATCATAGGTTATGCCCAGCTTCTCCAAGAGGACAAGGGTTCCGACCAGCATTCCAAAGACTGCGTGAGTAAAATTTTAACCGCCGCGTGGCAGGCCGCGGAACTGGTGAGTAGTCTCAACCAGGACCCCGCTTGCGCCGAACGTATCGGGTCGTCTGTTGCTCCTGCTGCAACAAACATTCCAATGGTGCGTTCCCATAAGATTCTTATTGTCGAGGATGATGAAGCTGTCAGAGTGTTTCTGTATAAAGTCCTGTCAAAACAGCACCAGGTAGAGATGGCTTTGCATGGAGAGGAGGCCCTTGAAAAGTTTGCATCAAGTCGTTTTGATGCAGTCCTGATAGACCTAGGCCTGCCTGGGATGACAGGGGACCGCGTAGCCAAGGAGATAAGACGGCTAGACCCAGAAGTTGCTACCATATTGGTCAGCGGTTCGGAACTTAAGGAAGATGATCCGAAGTTGTCAGCGTTTGACTTTCGGATTCAGAAACCTTTCCAGGACATGCAAGAGGTGAAAAATGTGGTTGCTCAAGCCATAGAACTCTCAGTTATTTTACAACGTAATTTTGATAACGAATAGCGAGGAGGGTGAGAGGAGGGTGAGATGCCAAAACTGCCAAAACGAATTTTGGTTATCGCAAACGCCACAAGCCCCTTGCGGGGCTTCCTACAGACGGGCTATGAGGTCGTCTTCGTGGATCATGGCGTAGCAGCCATACACGATATGCGGCACACCAGGCCAGAACTCATACTGATCGATCAGGACGTGCCGATCGGGGGTATGCGGACCGCACGGATTATCAGGCTGAATAAGGAGCATGGGACAATCCCTATGATTATTGCCATCCCCGGGGAGAAAAACCAGGCTTTGCTGCTGCTTAAGCAGGGCCGGGAAGCGGGGCTCAAACATATCATCGTCAAACCTTTTGACCCATCTTTGCTGGCAGAACGGGTGGCTCAGGCGCTGAGAATGAAAGACCGGGAAGACAAGCAGTTGGATATCGCCCAGATCAAAAAGGAAATCCAGTCGCTGTCAGACCTGCCTGCCATGCCGGAGATTCACGGAAAAATTTTAGTAATCATTGGCAAACCGGACACAGAGGTGGATGTTGACAGGTTGGTGCGCCTGATTGAAGCGGACCCGTTCCTGGTGGCTAATATCCTGAAAATCGCGCGATCAGCCTGCTATGGGTTCGGCGGTTCGTACGTGAGGAATGCGGTCACGTTTCTGGGCCTCAAGCGTCTGCGGCCTATTATCCATGCCGCCTCGGTGCTCAAAATATTCGAGAAAGAAGAAGGTCCTGGCACGGTGGGCGCGTTCAGCGTCCGGGAGCTCTGGCGCCACAGTCTGGCGTGCGGCGTGGTCATGGGAATAGTCAGCCGAGAGGTGCGGGGTCGGGCGCACTTCCTCCTTGGCCTATTGCACGACATCGGGAAGATCGTCCTCAACCACAAGTTCCATGAGTATTTCAAAGAGGTGGTGCGCATTGTGGATGAGGAAAAGAGATCTATTTATGACGTTGAGAAGGAAATCCTCGGCATCACGCACGCTGATATTGGGCACGTCCTGGCGTCTGTCTGGGAACTCCCTCCAGAGGTGGTGGTAGCTATTGCCCACCACCATCGACCTTCAACAGCGCAGATGCATAAGCGTCTCGGAGCGCTGGTCCATTTCTCGGATATCGCGGTGCGTACCATGCAGATAGGCTACGGCGGGGACCCGCTGATTCCGGAGATGGACCCCTATGCGAACCGGCTGCGTTTAAAAATGGATAGCCTGGTGTCCCGGAAAGAAGAAATTATTGAACAAGTGGACAGCATCGCATCCATTCGGGAGGAGAATAAAAAGTAAATTTTGGGGGGTACTCTGTCTCAATTGAGAAAGTACCCTCCATTTTTTTACCTTGTCAAAAAGCGCTGTGATAAGGTAAAATAAATTTGTAAATATTCGGGGATCGTCTAATGGTAGGACAGCAGCCTTTGAAGCTGTTTATCGGGGTTCGAATCCCTGTCCCCGAGCCAGATAAAAAAATCCCCCGGGCCGAAGTACAAGCCAGGGGGATGGGGTGAGAAAGAGCCAAGCGCTCACTCACGCGCGAACTTGGCGACGGATTTCGACCCTGAGCTCCTTGACAGCACCCAAAAAGGCATCAAGTTTTTTGAAAATCGCGTCGCGATCCAAATCCGGGTGCTGCTTACAAATAGATTGGATGATCGCCGCCGCTAGCCTCTTGTCATGACTGGCGTTACTATCGGCTTTTGCCCGATCCACGATGCGAAGAATACTTTGACAATGTGGGTGGACAGTCTTTTGGAGCTTCTTATCAGCCATTGATACCTCCCCGAAAAAATTGAGAGAACAATAATAATAATTAAGATCACCTCGCACTCGAGGTCATTGATTCTAACATATGCCCAACGACCAAGTCAAAAATTACCTCTACATCACCATTATCGCGGCGCTCCTTTTAGGCGCGTTTGCGTCAATTAAATACGTGACCGCCTATTCCAAAGCCATTCAGCCGTCGTCATTCCGGAGTTTTAACGTTTCCGGGGACGGCAAAGAAGTGGTGGTGCCGGACATTGCCCAGTTCAGTTTTGGGGTGATTACCGAAGGCGGCAAGGATATAGCCAAACTGCAAAAAGAAAACACCGATAAAGTCAACAAAACGATTGAGTTTTTAAAAAGCAAGAATATAGACAAAAAAGACATTGCCACTGAAAATTACAGCGTGGACCCGCGCTACCAGTACTTTGATTGCTCAAGCGGACGGCTCTGCCCGCCGGCCGAGATTATCGGCTACACTGTTAATCAAACAGTATCGGTCAAAATCAGAAATTTTGACATTATCGGCGACACGCTTTCCGGGGTGGTGCAAAACGGAGCCAATAACGTTTCTCAATTGCAGTTCACAATTGACGACCCGACCGAGGTGCAAAATCAAGCCCGGGCCAAAGCTATTGTTAAAGCGCAAGCCAAGGCTAAAGCCATTGCCAAAGCCGCTGATTTCAGTTTAGGCCGCTTGCTTTCCATTGACGAAAGCAGCCAATCTTCACCTCTGCCGATGTATGGCGGCTATGGAATTGGCGGGGACGCTAAATTGGACAGAGCCGAGTCCGTGCCCAGCATTGAACCCGGGAGCCGGGAAGTGAATGTCTACGTTACTCTGACGTACGAAATAGAATAATCTAAAAATTCCCTCTCATCCCAGAGGAGAGGGTTGGGTGAGGAGTGGAGCGGCAAATTCAGTACTCCGAACCCTCACCCTACCCTCTCCCTGGAAGGGAGAGGGGAAACTTTGTTTAGGTTATCAAAATCACGCCCGCAATCATTAAAATAATGCCCGCTAATTTCTTGGCCAGAGTGGAAGCCCCGATTTCTTCTTTAAGCAGTTTAGGGTAAAAAATAGAGCCGATAATCGCAAACATCAGCACAAACAAAGGCTGAATTGAAGTTAAAGCGTGGACCAAAGTAACGTAGCCAATGGCCGTGGCCACGGTTGAAAGAATGATTCCCACCACGTTTAAGGATTCATTAAGGGCAATGACGCCCAAAACTTTTTTACCGTATTTGCGGACAGCGCGGTGCAAATGCAAGGTGTTCATGGCCATCAGCGGCACCATGGCAAACACCGCCCCGAGCCGGGTGTAGGAAAAAGCGGTCCAAAAATCCAGAGTGTGGAGCATATACTTCATAATCACGGCATCCAGAGCAAAAAAAAGCGAAGCCAGAGTCATGAATAAAAACGCCTTGCTGAAAGTCAGGCGGATGGGTTTTTTGGCTGAAACAATCACGGCCCCGACAATCACCAAAAAAATTCCCGCATAAGTGCTGGCAGTGAAGATCTCGCCTAAAAAAAGCATGGCCAGCACCGCCACAAACAAGGGCGCCAGGTTGAAAAGCGTGGCAATGCGCGAAATCTCCTCAATCTTTACGGCCTTAAAGTAAAAAATGCCGGCCAGCACCTCCAGGGTGCCGACCGTAACCGACAAAATCAGAACCTGGCTCTCGGGCAGGAGGGAAAAACCGCGCCAGAAATAGATAAAAATGCTGACTATAACGCCAATACTCCATTGCACCGTCATGGGCATGGTTGGCCGTTTGGACCATTTAGTCAGCACGAACTTGTCCACGGCGTTGGAAGTGGCCCAAATTAAGGCCGCCAGAATGGAGAAAATTATCCAAGACATATAACGGCATTATATCATACTTAGGACTTACGCGTTTGCCCAAAAAGCGAGTGTCATTGCGAGCGAATGTACTCATGAGCGAAGCAATCCCATCATTGTTTATAGCAGTAATGATCAACGGGATTGCTTCGGTCGCGAGTACGCTCCCTCGCAATGACACCAAACGCGTAAGTCCTAATATTAATGATTTTGTTTATAACCGCGTTTATGTTAAAATTGCTTTATGAATATTCTTTCTCGCGGCAATGCTCAAAAATCAATTATTGAGATGAAAGCCGCCCACAGCCAGGGTACAGCTTGCGAAAAATATCATAAAATCGGTTCAGGTTCGTATTTGCGCAACATGGTCTATGGCGCCAATGACGGCATTGTTACCACCTTCGCGGTGGTGGCGGGCGTGGCCGGCGCGAATTTGGAAGTTAAAGTGGTGCTGATTTTGGGTTTTGCCAATCTGGTGGCTGATGGCATTGCCATGGCTCTGGGGAACTATCTGGGCACAAAATCCGAAAATGAATATCAGGAGCAGGAACAGGCCCTGGAAGCCTGGGAAGTGGAAAATATTCCCGAAGAGGAGCGGAAAGAAATTGAGGATATCTACCGCCAAAAAGGATTCCAAGGCCAAGATTTAAAGCGCGCCGTGGACATTATCACGGCTGATAAAAACAATTGGGTGCGGGAAATGATGATTGGCGAAATTGGCGTTATTCCCGGGGGGGAAGAAAGCCCGTGGAAGAACGGGTTGGCCACTTTTGTGGCTTTTAGCGCGGCCGGCTTACTGCCGCTCATTCCTTATCTGATTGGCGTAAAAATCGTGAGTAATTTTAATCTGGCCATTATCATGACCGCAGTGGCGCTCTTTGCGGTTGGCTCCACCCGCTCTGTTTTTACCAAGAAGAACTGGCTAATCTCTGGCTTGGAAATGTTTTTAGTGGGCGCGCTCGCCGCGGCTGCGGCTTATGCAATCGGCTATTTAATTGACCAGGTGATTTAACATCCGCTATAATTAAGCTATGGAAAATCAGCAAAACATTTTTGAAGCCTTAAAGCGGGTGGTGCGCAATGAGATACAGCCTATGAGAGATGAAATACACCAGTTTAAGAACGAAATTCTTACTAGCAATGATAAAATAGCCAAAGAATTGATTATTATACGCACTGAAGTTGCGGCTTTTAATGGCGGCCAACAAAGGCAAGATGAACAATTACAAGAGCACAGCCAGCGTTTGAAAATCGTGGAATGTAAAGCAGGGATATAGTTATTTGTTTTTTTGCGACAACAGAAAAACGAGCATTTTAAGCTCGTTTTTTCGTGGTTCTTTAACATCTTTGGGTAATAATTTGAGTAAAGATTGACATCGGCATTAAACAGAAAAGCAGTCGTTTGCAGAAGCGGTCAATATTCCTAATGCCAAAGTGGTTGCGCTTAATTCGTTCAAAATGATTATGGATACCCTCGGTGTAGGCGTTAGTTGTCTTTGAAATGTAATAATTCAGAATTTCCTCAAACCAGCGAGTGAGCGTATTTGCCAGATCATTCATTTCCCAAATGCCTGACTGGCGGCAGCGCCAGATCACATACCGCAGCTGATGCCGCGCTTTCCGGTAATCCGGCTGCCAGTACACTTTGCGCAACTGATGCAATATCTTCCAGCTTTCTTTTAACGCCGGAACTTTGTCAAAGCAATGATTCAGCTTCTGGAATTCAGCCTCTGTTAATTTCTGCGCCGGCTTCGTAAGGAGCTGATTGATGGCGAATTTTTCCCGTGTAACCTCTTGGGCAACGAGTTTCTGATCTTTAACGAGTTTAATGGCCCATTGGATGACATGAAAATGATCGACTACTATTCTTGCTTTAGGAAAGCACTCTTTGATAATTGCTGTAAAAAACGAGTCCATATCAGTGCAAACCTGGCGTACCGCCATTCTGAACCGTTCATCTATTGCCATCAGGCGCTTCTTTAATTCAACTTGGGTTAGATCCGGGAAAACGCCAATAACTTCATTTTTGTCCAAATTAGTCAGATTGAATATCTGCTTTCTCCTATTAACGCCTTTGCCGTCTAGGCCGATTTTCTTGATGGGCTCTTTCCAGTTAATTGGCGAATCAACTGTTTCGTCGATTAACCGGAGCGATGTCATCTTTGAAAAACCCCTGGTTGCCGACAATCCGCTGTAGTTGGTGTTTCTGAGCGCGATTAAAGAGTTTTTTTAAAAGTGGAGGTGGATTGCTGCTTGCGCTTTACCTGGGGCAGCGGTTCCCACAGTATTCGGCGATGCTTGGAGAAATAGAACCTTCTTTGGGTTATCACGATAAACACTTTTTTGTGGTCAAGCATGGCATGAGCAATTTTCCTTAATCTGGACTGATTGACGGATCTGCTTGTTTGTCCGTCAAATGTCATGCTCTTTTTCCGGAGATGGCAGTGGAGCAAAATATCATTTTCCGATTCTTCCACCCTGTCTAAAATATACCCGTCTAAATTAAAAACATTTCGCAATGGTGATAGGTGCATAAAATTAGCGTTATATTGATTTTTAAAGATAATTCCAGTATATCACAGCCATTGCGATTTACCCAAAGATGTTAAAGAACCTTTTTCGTTTGACTTTTTTTAAAATATGTTGTAGGGTTTAAAGTCATTTGTAGAGATGACAATGAAGGTACATTGAAAATTCCGTATACACCCGAATACAATGAATGGAGGTTGGCCATGACAGACAGAATGGTGCGCATAGTGAACATACTTCTATGTGGCATTGGCATAGGTATATTTATGGCGGTTATAGTGGTTGTGATTATAGCTATGGCTGTTGTGTTTTTTCTTGGGATTGCCCCAGTCTTCGGGCAAGAGTTGGCGCCAGTTGCCACGGACTCGTTCGGTGTTGATGTGTCATTTATAACCACAGATAGTATTGTGGTTGCCCCGGACTCGGTGTTATTCGCAGTGAGTACGCCGGAGCAAGAGATTGGCGCGTTCGCGTTCAACGAGCGCCAGAGCGAATTCCGGCTGCGCTTTCCGGTGTTCAAAGAGCATCTCCTGGCGGATTTCGATTCGTCCGGAACGGTGGACTTTCCGGATTTCGTTTTCTTCGCAAAAGAGTTCGAGAAAGAAAGTTCGGACCCTGATTTCGACTCCCGTTTTGATTTAAATAAGAACGGGATAGTCGATTTTCCGGACTTCATTACGTTCGCCAGAGCTTTCAACAAGATCGCACAGTTTGTGGAGCGCGCCGAGTTTCAGTTCAGCGTCAGCTCTCCGAGCTTTCGGGACACAAGTTTTACCCGGGAACTTGGGGTCGGGGTAGTGGATTCGGCCGTGGTTATTGTCAACACCCACGACCAATTCATGCAGAAGCTGGAATTGGTTCAGGTCTTTCCCGACACCATCTCCTTGGCTCCGACCTACACACTTAATGTGGAGGTCGGGCACGCGCTGGGGTTTGTCGCCCGGCTAAATACCTACCGGAACGAGGAACTCATTCGCACCGAGCCGATTGCGAATGAGTTAGTTTCCCAAACAGCCGAGCCCGAAGGCTTGCTGTTTGGAACTGACCTCACGATTTTCGCGGATGAGGTTGGGGTGTATGTGGTTGAAAACTCCTTCCGAACACTGACGACAAAGTTTATACTCAATGTCGTCGTGTTTGACCGCGAGCCGCCAGTGGTGAAAGGCTCAATTGGTGGTACTGAGCCGCAGTCCGCCACTTTAACCCTATCATTCACTGACCCGGACAGCAGACAGACGGAGTTTAATGTCCGGGTGGTGGTGGCCGGGCTTGAAGTGCTCAACCGGCCCCTCCGAAGTCTTAATAACTTCCGCCTTGAAAGTTATCTCAAGAGCGGAGTGAATCTAGTTGAGACCTGGGTTCGAGACAACGTGGGCAACACCACGTACACCACGTGGACAGTAACCTTACCTGCGGGCATACTCTCGGTCGAACCGCTGTCGCTCGATTTTGGGACAGTGAATATCGGTGACAAGACTGATAAGGCAGTAACTGTCAAGAATGTGGGCAAGGAAACGCTCGATGTTATGGGCGTCAGCTCATCGGACGGGCAGTTTGCTCCATCTGACGGTGCGTTTGAGCTCACTTCCGGAGCTTCACGGGCTGTATATATTTCCTTCCGACCCACGCGTGAGGGCGCAATCAGCGCCACGCTCACAATAGAGAGCGATGGCGGGAGCGCAAGTATCGCGCTCTCCGGAGTCGGTATTGTCTACACACCACCAACCAACGCGGCGCCGACTATCACGGCGGCCACGGTCAATGGCGCGGCTAGCGGCACCGTCATAATAGCCGCGGGCTCCGCTCTAGCTCTCTCGGCTTCGTACTCTGGCACGCCCAACCCCATGGCAACATGGACGCTGGGAAGCCGGAGCGCGAGCGGACCGAACGCCACACTCCCTGCTCAAAATGGAACGCTGACGCTCACAGTGTCCAATTCCGAGGGCTCTGTTTCTCGAACCTGGACTATTGTAGCGCTCGGCGCCCCTTAACCGCTCCTTAAAACCTTTTTTCAAGGGCTGATTACGCAAGTAGTCAGCCCTCATTTTTTTCTTGATAAATATTACTAAATAGGGTAAGATAAAATCTTAAAATTTGTCTGCGGATAATAAGCCAAAATGACTCGATTTTTGGCCAAAAAACTAGTATTTTTACCTTTAATAGCCGCCATAGCGGTTATCATTGGTGTTTTAGGCTTATCGGTTAAAGCTAATAACGATATTATGGTTTTTGGGAAACTCTGGGAGCAGGGCCTGGATTTTTGGGGCAATTCAGTAAGCGTGGAGCCGGGCCAGGAATTTAAAATCACTCTCTTTAGCGGCAATTACAGCCAAAACCAGCCAGTAACCAATGTAAAAATAATTGATAGCCTGCCGGTCAATGCCGCTTTTGTTGCTGGTTCTTCTTTTCAGATTTTAAATAACGATGGCGTCTGGGAGCCGCTTACTGACGACGGCACAACTCCTTTTGACGACATTGGACTGGCAGTTACTGCTGATGGAACTCTGGATGCGCAGGAATTTGCCAACTATAAATACACGATAAAAGTTGATGACTTCTTACCTAGTAACACCACCCAATTATCTTGGTCTGGGCCGACTTTGTATTTTACAGATGCTTCAGGTAACCAGACCAAAAATAATTCTGAAACCGTTTCCATTACAGTTGTCAATCTGCCGGCTATTTCATCTTTCACTTTAAGTCCGGCCCAGAGCTCTTATAAGCTAGGGGATATCATCACTTTCACCGCCATTGGTTCGGCCGGTAAAACCAGTTCAGCGCAAATCGCTTCCACGACTGCTAATTTAATTGACAATGCCGGGACCTACGCCGGCTCATACACTGTCCAAGCTGGCGACAACCTGTCAGCTGTGCCGCGCGCGTATTTAGCTAATGACAATGGCAAAGGCGCGTATCTTGATTATCAGCAAAACATTGTTCTGGATGGCGTTTTGCCGCTAGCGCCAAGCGGTTTGGCCGCTATCTTGAATCTTGATACCACTGTCACTTTAGCCTGGATTGCTCCAAGCATCCTCACTGACATTGACCATTTTAACATTTACTCCAATAATGGCTCGGGCAACGTGGACTTCAGCGCCCCGATTGCCACTGTTCCCGCCACCGCCACCCAATATACAACCCCGGTTTTAACGCCTGACGTTTTGTACAAGTTCGCAATCCGCGCCCTGGACGCATCCGGCAACACCGACGGCAACACAGTTGTCGTGAGCAAATCAACCGACGTGACTCCGCCCGAACCTCCGGCTTCTTTGGTACAACCAACATCTCTTAATTCCCAAATTCTAAAATTCCAAACAACCATTCCTATCCAATTCATCTGGGCTTCTAGTCCGGCCGCGGATTTAGTAAAGTATCGTTTGGAAATTGACGACTCCAGCGATTTTTCTTCCATCATCACTTCGCAGGAAACCGTTGGCACCACCACAGCTTATACTCTAGAGACTTCAACGATTATCTTGCCTGAAGGAATTTATTTTTGGCGCGTCTCAGCCATTGATGACGTTGACTTGGTTTCCGCGCCAACGATAACTCCGGACAACAGTTTTGAAATTGACAATACTCCGGCGGCAATAACGGTTACCCAGCCAGCAAGCGGCATGCAAGTCGGAGCCAGTTTTACCATGAGCGGCGCGGCCGCGGACAGCGGCACACATTTAGGTGGTACCACGGGTCTCCAAAATGTGGAACTGTCTTTAACTAATCTGGCCACTGGAGAGTTTTGGGACGGCTCGGCTTGGGTGGCTGAACCGACATTTTTGAATGCCGCCTCAACCGACAGTTTTGCCGCTTGGTCGTACCAATTCTCCGGCGCTGTTCAAAATAATAATACATACATCGCTCACGCGCGGGCAACTGATAAGGCTGGCCATCAAACAAGCGGGGCTCTTATTAGCTTGACTGGCGACACGGCAGGGCCAAGCATAAATCCAATTACTATCACTAACGCGACCTTAAGCACTGCGGCTATTTTCAAGAATGGCCAGAGCATTGTTTTAACTGCCATGATTACCGATAACCTGGGGCAAGGCGGAATGAGCGTGAATAATATCCAGGCTGATTTATCCGCCATTACCGGCAATGCCAGCGACAATGCCGTGGCGCCGGCTAGTTATGATACCGCCACTGGTTTAGCCACTTGGACCGCGGTCGCGGCCAATGCTTCGGGTGATGGGGCCAAGAACGTTAGCGTTACGGCCTTGGATTTGGCTGCCAATTCCGGCGCTGGCAACAACTCAATTGTTGCTGACAACTCTTTGCCCGCCATTGCGAGCGACACTTTGACTAGTCCGTCAACAACTGGCCTGGCTTGGGCCGGCAATTCAACCCAAAATATCACTTGGGATAACACTGACATTACTGATGCCAATCTGTCTGCCAACCCCATTACTTTGGAATACACCGCTGACAGCGCCAACTGGACACAGATTGCGACAAATGAGCCTAATGACGGAATCTACGCCTGGACTGTTCCGGCCTTAAACTCGCCAACAGTCAAAATTAAAATCACGGCCAAAGATAATGCCGGCAATGCCGCGTCTGATGTTTCTGATAATAATTTCACGATTGATTCTCAAGCGCCGACTTTTGCTAACACTGTTTTAACCAACTCAACTCTGGGCATTACCACTTTGGTTAAAAATGGCGATGCTGTTGTTTTAACTTCTGATATTTTCGACAACCTGCTTCAGGCTGAAATAACTCAAGCCAGCATTACGGCTGATTTTACGAACATCACCAATAATCCGGCTGATAACGCCGTGTCGCCGGCTTCTTATAATCCAACCACTGGCGCGGCTGTCTGGAATTTTAAAACCGCGGCCAGCACCGGTAATGGCAATTTAAGCTTAAGCATTACAGCCGCGGATTTAGCCGGCAACAGCGCCACTTTCACCAACACCGCCATTATTACGGCTGATAACACTCTGCCTGAGATTACGAGCGCGACTCTGACGTCGCCGTCTGGCGCGAATATTTATTGGTCTGGCGGCTCGATTCAGACGATTACCTGGAATAACTCCGAGATCACTGACGCGCATTTGGCTGTCAACCCAATTACCTTAGACTACACCACGGACGGCTCTAATTGGACCCAGATTGCCGCCAATGAAGCCAATGATGGCACGTATGACTGGACAGTGCCAGCCATCAATTCCCAAACTGTAAAAATTCGTCTGACAGCGATTGACCAAGTTAATTTAACTTCATCCGATGTTTCGGATAATAATTTTACCATTGATTCCACTCCGCCCACCGTGCCAGCCACTGCTCTAACTTCGCCCAATGGCAACGAGGCCTGGAAACAGGGGACAACGCGGACCATTGCTTGGGACAGCGCGGCTATTACTGATAATTTTGGACTGGCAACCAATCCGATTTCCTTGTCATATAGTTATACTTTTATTTGCGGCGCTAGCGCTAGCGGAAGTGAAGGTACGCCAAGCGGGGGTGGCAGTGGAGGCGGTAGCGACGGTACCCCTGCTCCTTCTGTATGCGGCACAGAGCTTCCTATCGGGAGTAATGAAGCCAATGATGGAAGTTACACTTGGACAACGCCGCTCATTGATTCAACTGATGTTCGCGTGCGGATAACCGCGACTGATGCCGCGGGTAATACAGCTTCGGACCAATCAGACAATAGTTTTTCCATCGGCCTGCCGCCGGTGGTTGTCCAGGCCCGGGCAATGAATGACACCACTATTGAAATTGAATGGAATAAAGCGCTCTCATCAGCCGGCGCGTTTGGCAATTACACGGCTGCTGGCCTCACGACCACAGCCACGGCGGTCAGCGGAACAAATAATAAAATCGCGCTTTTGACAGTCGCCAGCCTTAATAATACCGGCTTTACGGCTTCGGACTTGGCAGTGGCGGCTGACACTATTACTGATACTTTTAATTTCAAGAACGAAGCCCAATCAAACCTAGCCATTATTGACAAACAAGCCCCGCAAATGAGCCTGGCTAATTCTTACCCCAACCCTAACCAACTGATTGTTGATTTTATGCCAGGCATGCGCGTATCAGTCAGCGAAGCTCCGGGCAGTGCCGCGGTTTTTAAGCTGGATAGCGTTAGCCAAACCATTGGCTATAATGCCGCGGACAAGATGATTACCTTCACCCCAACTGCTTCGCTGGCATTCGGCAAACACACGCTGTCGCTTGATATGGTTGATGTAGCCAACAATGCCATTGCCAACCAAACTTGGAATTTTTACATAGATTCGTTTTTGCTCAACATTGCCGCGGCCCCGGTGCGCTTTTCTTTCAGCGGCAATCTCTCTGACACCACGGACGCGAGCGAACAACAGCGGGTGAGCATTTCAACGTACGGAGCCGGTTATACCATATATGCCTTGCTTTCGGACCCGATTGACGACGGCTATGGCAGCACCATCAGCAATGTCAGCCTGAAAGAAGCCTCATCCGGCAGTTGGATTGATTTGAATGGCGCCAATCTGGTCCAGATTAGCCGCGTCAATAAGCTTACTATCCCGAGCGCATCTCCGGTGGTGACTGATTTTCTATTTGACAGCCGAGCTGTTATCCCCAGCATCATGCAAACAGCCGGCAATTACCAAGGCACTTTGGAAATTATTGTCGTGCCAGAATACTAAATTACTACAGATTACAAATCTTTTACAGATATACAGATATGCTACTAAATTACGATATATGATTTTTTACGCACATTACATCTTAGCATAGTATCTGTATATCTGTACTTTATCTGTAATCTGTAGTATTTAAGAGTTTAGATGATTGTCCAGACCATGGATAATCACCTGCGCTCTTAAACCAAGTCGAAATAGACGCAGGCTTAACAATTTTCCATTATTCTATACGGACAAGAGGGATGAACAACACCTCCGAGGTTGCTTAAGGCGCGTGCGCTTTGGTAATCGTGCTGGGGGTTTCGCTTCCTACATCATGCTTATGTCGGGAGCACGAGCCCCTATTGCCTTGCCAGAACTGAATGCATTCGGTCTGACAGGTGAATGGGGTGCCAAAACTTCCCAAAGGTCGATCTGTCCGTGGGATATTGGATTATCCCCGAAAAGGGGAAGGAGAACTAAGTATGAATAAGATTATTTCTTCAATCGCGGCTGTTGCTTTTTTGTTAGCAACCGTCGCGGTCACACCGGTGCAGGCTGCGGATATGGCTGTTGATTTCATGACCATTGTCATGTCAAGTCAAACAGCTTCGCAGGCAAATGGCGTCACTTATACCTTTGCCTCCCGAGTTAATGGCGCTTCAAGCATTGATGCGAACTCCGAAACAATTGTGCTGACGTTTGAAACAGCGCCAGGCAACTTGGCCAGCATCACTAACGCGAACGTTACGTTAAAGGTCAACACCGATGACATAAATGGAACTGGCGGCACGGCGCAGACGGTTGCTGCTGCAGTAGCAGATGGACAGTGGACTATCAGCAACACTGCCACAGCTTTGACGCTTGTTGCGCCGCAAAATGCGGCTACTGTTCCTATTGCGCTTACCGATGATAAGTACATCTATGTTCAGGTGAGCAACTTAGGCACACCGGCGGCAGGGGACACTATGGTTAGCATGTCCGGAACAGCGCTCGGTTCAAATACGTACAAGGGCGCGTTCTTGACTTCAGCCGCAAACACAATCTCGGTGTCAGCGTCAGTTGACCCGACCTTGAGCATGTCCTTGGCCAACACCACGGTTAACCTGGGCACATTGACAACCGGCGCGATTTCCGAATCCTCAACTGACCCGACTGTAACTGTGGCCACCAATGGAACCAGCGGCGTAACCATCTCGGTTCTTGACGCCGACGGCAACGTGGGTTTGCGCAGCACAACCGCGAGCAAGACCATTGCCGCCACCGCGAACAATGCGACTGTATTAGGCAGTGAAGGGTTTGATATCCAGGTTACACAAACCACTGACCCGCAGGGCAATGGCTCGGTAACAGCGGCCTTTGCCCCCAACGGAGTCGGAATTCTTACCGCGTCAGCCCAGAGCATTGCGTCAACATCCGGGCCAACGTCCGGTTATGTAGCCACGGTAAATATCCGCGCAGCCATTTCCGCAACCACGCCAGCTGCGTCTGACTACACCACCACTCTGACATTTGTTACCACTGGCACGTTCTAGTTCTCTGCTAGAGCCGCTCTTCTCCGCCTTGGGTGGAGGAGAGGGCTGTGGTCGAGAGTTGACGAAATAAATATATTATGGTAGCGTAATTGGTCGTTCTTTTTATGTAGCGTATGATGTTTAGTGTTCGCGTACGTTAGGAGTTTCATCTGAAAAATAAGGAAATTTTGCGATGAAAAAAGTTAGCGTGCGGACATTTTTGCGCCGTACAGGCTGTGAAGCCGATGAACGGACAGAAGTTTTGTTCGTATCCGTGAAACGAATGGTAAAGGTAAGCGCCAGCTCCAAAGAAAGAATTTCTTTTGGAACTGGGTGGTATTCCATTGCAGAACTCGCCCGGGTGGACTGGAGTGCGGGTCCAGAAGTGCTTATAGGTCCTGAAGCGCTTAAGGATCCCTCTTTGCACGCAGAAGAGCTTACCAGGCTCTATGATGAGCTCGCAGAAAAGTATCAGAGGATGCTGGAGATGCACGAGTAGAGCAAAAAGGAGGTGCGCGGTGATAATAGATGAACTCGAGGAAGTGACGACACGCCTGTGCCGGGACCCGAAATCCGGAAAGAAATACCTGGTGCTCCAACACAGCGCATTTGAGCGGCCAATCGCCGTGCTCGTGCGCGCTGAGCTGGTTATGGAATGCTTCTTCTGTGACATGGTAGAAGTCTGTCCGCAGGAAGTCACTCCCATGACCACCATCCCGCAAGTGCAGCACCCACAGCTTTCCAAGGAATTCATTGAAGCGCTGCTGGATGCGGCGCAGACGAGCAACACGTGTCCGCTTTTCGCGTATCGGGCATCCCTGGAAAACCTCCAGAGCATGCTCGAAAAGCGAGCGCGAGCAGAGGAAACAGTCCGCGTGTAACCTTTTGGCAGTGCCCTAGCTAAACAAGCTTCGGCACTGCCATCATTTTTCTGACGCTGTCATCTCGAGGCCTTGATGAACCAAATAAATAACCAAGGACTTTGATAGCCAATGGACTTATAAATATCTGGTGACATCGCAGGCCGAGGAGATCCCATGGTTAAACCGCATGTCTCAACAAAACCAACACAACTATTTTACATACATCACCACGAACAAACGTCAGACTGTGCTCTATGTCGGCGTAACCATGGGATCTCCTCGCCCTGACCCATTCCGAGCATTGAATGACAATCCTTGGTTATCGAAGTTTATTAAAGAGAATTCTGTTCAAATGAGGACTCGAGATGACAGAAATGGTTCAGAATGACAAAGACATTAAAAAATGCTATAATAGTAATCATATTATGCAGACTGCTTGGAAAAAAATAATCATGCTGACCCTGCTCGCTTTGGCGGGCGCGTTTGGATTGGCTCAAACTTCAAACGCGGCAAGTATAACGGTATCACCGCCAAAATTTGAATTTGAGGCTGAAAAAGGCCAAATTATTTCAGAAACCATCTTTATCACCAATGGCGACGCATCTGAACTCCGGCTTGAATCGTCAGTCGCGGATTTTACGGCTGAAGGCGAGGAAGGCAACCCGCGCTTCACTGAAGGCGACAACGTGAGCGCGTTTTCGCTCGCTTCGTGGCTATTGATTGCAAAAGAACCGATTTCCATTCCCGCCGGAGCAAAAGTGGAAGTTCCGTTCCAAGTTAGAATTCCGGCCACCGCAGAAGCCGGGGGCCACTTTGGCACCATCTTTTTTTCGCCAATTGACGAATCAGGCGGCGGCGTGGCGGTAAAGCAAAAAGTCGGGGTCCTGCTTTTGGTAAAAGTCAAAGGCGAGATCCGCGAGCAGGGCAGTCTGGACATTTTTAACAGCTATAATTCCAAGGTAACTGCCAACGAAGTGGCCGCGGCTCCAGCCCAATCTTTTTTTGAAAAGTTTCCAATCAATCTGATGGTCCGCTTAACCAACACCGGCAACGTGCACGCAAAACCGAGCGGAAAAATCACGTTGAAAAACACCTTTGGCCAAACATTGACGCGCCTGGGAGAAGAAACTGTTTTAAACCCGGCCGGGGCCGTTATCGGCAGCAAGCTGGTTGATTACTTGCCGGTGAACGACCGGGGCGGCAACGTGCTCCCAGGCAGTTCCCGCGTTTTTCTGCAAACTTGGAAAGGTTATGGTTCAATAAACTACGCTCCAGACGGCAAAAAAGAAATAGTTTGGAAAGGTTTGGGATTCGGGTGTTATACCGCTGAACTGGAACTGGCGTACGCGGGACAGAATTTTCCCAAGCAAATCATCCATTTCTGGATTTTGCCCTGGAAAATAATCAGCAGCGTAATCGCGGTCTTAATCGCTTTATACTTCTTGATTAAAAAGTGGAACCAAATTAGCCGCGAGCGCTTAAAACGCCAGTTGCGGGAAGAATTGGAAAGAGAGAGAAATTAATAACCTCACCCCGGCCCTCTCCTTGCTGTCATCCCGACCGACACAATAAACAGGGGATCTCCTCACCCCGCAACACTCATAGCAATTAATTACAGTCATAGGTAATACTTGCCGCTTGTTATTATCGAGCTCATTAAGGGGTTCGAGATGACAGTTATAAAATTATGTCTACTAACTGGAAAAAAATCATTGCTTTAATTCTCGTGACCGCGGTGATGAGTTTTTCCGCGGCCACCCAGGCCGCTGACTTAACTTCTGCCAGCGACACTATTTCCAATCATAATCCCAACCAAAGCGCTGTTAGGCATACCATAAAATTCAAACCCGCAACCGCCATTGCGGCCCC
>MHKO01000027.1:0-2246 GCA_001818435.1 Candidatus Komeilibacteria bacterium RIFCSPLOWO2_02_FULL_48_11 | reverse complement strand
GAAAATCGTTTTTGCCAATGGTTTTGATTTATCCTCCGTGGCCCCGGCCGTGGACGTGACCGTTTCCGGCGGCGGAGTTGCTTGGGCCGCGCCAGTAAGCGGCGACTTAAGCGTAGCCGCGCGCACCTTGACTTTGAATTGGGGGAGCGGCACCCTGACAACCGGCAATCAAGTAACAGTAACTATTAATTTTGTAAAAAACCCGGCCTCGGCCGGAAGTTACAATGTCACTTTGGGAGTGGGCCCTGACGGATTTTCCACGGCCACTGACAGCCGAACCATACCCGTGGTTATTGCCTCTTCAGGCGTGGCCGTGAACGCCAGCGTGGCTTTTCCGGCCACTAATCCCACTATCACCAACATTATTCCGACTGAAACTATTATTATCTCCAGCGGCGCCACGCAGATTATAAGTTTTAAACTGACTGATGATAACAATAATAACATTGACTACACAGTTACTCCTTCAACCGGCAGTGTTTCGGTCGCGCCCAGCCCGGCCTCGCCTGTTTCCTCAACCACAAGCGGCGTGACTGTTACTTTCACGTATTTTGCCAATGGCGGAACCGGAGCCCAGACTATCGCGGTTACGGCCGATGACAACGAAGCTGGAGGCGGCGGCTTGGTTACTTATAACATCCAGCTCTTTATAATATAAATATGACTTACGCGTTTGGTGTCATTGCGAGCGAGGCTACTGCCGAGCGAAGCCAGCCAGAGGCTGGCCACCCTTTGGGCGGCAATCCCGTGGTTATTTATCGCATTATTATCAACGGGATTGCGGAGCCTGTCCCGAGTATTCCCGAGGGAGTCGTGAGTACACTCCCTCGCAATGACACCAAACGCGTAAGTCCTAAAACTTTTAAACTCTCCTATGAACGTCAAGATGATAATCAAACAAAGTCGCCTGATTAGCTTAATTCTAATAAGCGCCATTTTCTTTATTGGCTTGGTGTTTATAATGCGCGGACTGTCGATGAGCCAGAATAAATTGCCGCTCTCCATTGAACAAAAAGTGCGCAATTTGAGCGCTCATGAAACCGAATGGCAAGTGGCCACGGTGGCCGCTCCCGGCGACGTGATTGAACATTTTGCGCTTATCCACGCTTCTGATTCTCTCAAAGGCGTCTTGAAAAATATCCGCGTTGCTTGCTTGATAGACGCGCGCCAAAACTACCGCGCCAAAACTCTTGTCAGTTCTTCGCAAGGCATTAACGAGGAAATGTCCGAAACGGCGGCTGACAACTTTTTTGGAAACGGCCTGGAAGCGGCCCAAATAAAAAGCGGGGAATTTATGGATTTTAGGTGGCAGACCCAGCTGCAGCCCAGTTTATCTTTTAATGAACAAGAAATCCCTCTGATAAACACGAGCATTAAAGTTGAAGCCGACAGTTACGGCGCTCGCGCCGCCAAAACCCTGTTAAGCGTCTATTCCACCCGAGAGAGAGCCGAAGCCGCGCCTGTGAAAAGTGATTTTTACCTGCCGCGCGCCATCAGCATGAACCCCAGAACCATTTATGACGATTTGGGCGGCGGCGTTTTAATAGCCGGCAGCGATTTGACAGGGGTTAAAACTTTGCGCTTGGCCGGCTCCAACAAAATTTTGGCCTGGCGTTTGATTTCTAACGAGCTTTTGGAAGCTGGTTTGCCGGCTGGTTTGACCTCCGGTGAGCAGCAGATTGAATTTATTGACAATCAGAGTAAAATTATAAAGGATAAAATTTCTTTTACGGTTCTCTCTTCAGCCAACCGCGCCGTGGTTATTAAGGCCACGCCGAGCGTGATTAAGCAGGGAACGCGCCGCATTATTGTGCTCCAGGGCATCCATTTAAAAAATACCAAGGAACTGATTGCCCGCAACGGATCGGAATTCAAACTGGAAAACATCAACCAAATCAACGACCGCGCTCTCTCGGCCGAAATTCCGGCCGAAGCGCCCAAAGGCGAGTACAAGCTATTTGTTGGCGAGTACGAGCAGGATGTAAAGCTCACAGTCAATTAAGTTTCCACTGTCATCCCGATCCGCCCAGGGCGGAGAGAGGATCCCATGGCAATCGCAATTAATGAGGGGATCCTCTCCCTCCATTTCGCTGCGTGATTTTAATTTAGTGCTGAGGTTTGAGGCATATAACGCATTAACTGCATTTATTGTGTCGGTCGGGATGACAGTAAGGCCTCGGGATGACAAAATATAATAACGGAGGAAAAATATGAATTCTATCATCAATAAAATAAACAACGCTTTT
>MHKO01000026.1 GCA_001818435.1 Candidatus Komeilibacteria bacterium RIFCSPLOWO2_02_FULL_48_11 | reverse complement strand
TCTCTCCTCCAGCTTACCACTCATGTGCTAAGAGGGTTCTCGCTCATACCACTCCGTATTATGCCACGGCAGCGGGCATTATTTCGGGCGGAACATATTCCACCCTCCATTTTCAGGAAATCGCACCATGCGACCCCTTATTAACGTTCACGTTCATAAACGCTAATAAAGAATCACTGGCACTGAACTTAAGACTAATAAATTGACAAATGATATGGACAAATATACACTGTACTTACTATGCAGCATCTCACTTAGCGCATCATCATTGAACCGGATGAACGCAACACTTATCACGGGTACGTTCCCGCCTTGCCAGGCTTGCCATACCTGGGACGAAAGCATTGAGGAAACCAGAGCCGACGTGAAAGACGCTATGAGCGCGTACCTGCGGGCATTGCGCGCGGACGAAGACGTAATTCCGGAGGATAAAGGGTTGGAGCTGTTTGAAACCATTGAGGTAGAGCCGCAAACCAAGTCCCAACCGCTTGCGTATGCCTAAACTGCCAATGATTAAAATGTTGACAAATAAGTATTTGCCGTATACAGTGTACATATTATGGATACCCAAACAACACTGACAATCCGGCAGAAGCCGCGTCTGCATCTTTTGGCAACGCCCAGAGAACGGCTGGCGCTTTGGGAGAAAGCCAGAGGCATGTGGGAAAAAAGACGCCCGGACCCGATTCGTGAACTACAAAAAATACGTCGGGAGTGGGAGCGGAAAATGGCGTAAAAAGCATATGCATGTACACGCTCGATACTAATGCTCTCATCTACTATCTTAAGAATGAAGCCAAAGCGGTCTTGGCGCTCAACAACCTTTTGGTGCAAAACACAACTTTGTATGCCTCGAGTGTAACTGAGCTCGAACTTTTTTCTTTTCCGGCTATTGCCACGGATGAAGCCAAGAAAATTGATGCCCTGCTTAATACAATATCCATTATTCCTCCGATTCCCGCATAGCTCGCATTGCCGGCTCACTGCGGAGAAATTACGGGCTTAAAGTCGCGGATAGCGCCATTGCCGCCACCGCGCTCTTTACCGGCACGACGCTGGCAACCCGCAATACGCGGGACTTTAAAAGAGTGCCCGAGCTCTCTGTGTTGGACATCTAACGGCGTTCTCGCGTATCTGCCAACTGTGTTTGAAAGGTGCGCTTTTTCCTTTTCTGAAACCGCCCCGCCTTGGCCGGGATGATTTCGGAAAAGGTGGGGAAGATGCAGTACCAACCGCATCCTCCCCACAACCTGTGTTCGAATTTAGCAAGCGCCCGAACACAAAAGACTAGCGCTCCCATGCTTTTGTTTTACGCCCCTGCATGGGTTCAGGGCGGTTTTTTTTGTGGTCTCAAGGCCTTATTTCCATCAAACCAGCCATCTGATTTGATGTGCGCTTTTTACAGCGCGTTCGTGCCTTGTCCCGCCGAAGAGGCGGGCACCCCACTCACGCCGGTGTGGTCTCACCGGCGGGCAACCTCGTGCTAGTCATATCACTCGACTAGCATCGCCACGGCACTAACTTCAAAAAAACTAGTGCCGGGCATTGCCGCCCTGGCGTCCTCTTTATCATAGAAGACGCCAACTCGTGTCCCGTGGGACCATTCGTACACCCCGTAGGTACGAGGGTGTATGTGGTCCTCATGGGTATTATCCTCCACAAGACATTTATGTGGAGGATTCCCACCCCGGAACCACGTCTCTACGAGACGTCCTGCCATGTTTTTCACCTCCTTTCAGGCGGTTTCATGGCTCGCCCGTCATCGGACGGGTCGCGGTGCTACTTGAGAAGACTTTCTTCTCTCAAAACCGACTGTGTGCAATCAGCTTTGAGAGAAGAACGTCTGGTGGAATGAACGCTTTTTTTCTCGCTTCAGCGCGCCAAATTTTTTGATGCGCTCAAGCGAATAAAATAATTGGTCGCGGTTGACAAAGGGTGTTGCCATACATATAATAATGGCATGAAATCGCACTCTGAATATTGGAAGCAGTCAGCCCAGAGAAATTGGAAAACTTCACAGGATTTGTTCAAGACAAAGCACTATGACGCGTGCCTGTTCTTCTGCCATCTCACTATTGAAAAATTGCTTAAGGGGCTCGTGGTTCAGAGAACCAAAACCCCGGCGCCGCACACTCATGACTTGATTAAACTGGCTCACCTCGCCCAGATTGACCTTTCGTCCGAGCAGGCGGAACAGCTCAACGAAATATCAACCTTCAACATTGTGGGCAGGTATCAAGATGAAAAAAGCGCGTTCCACAAAAAGATTACTAAACCATATTGCGAAGCGTGGCTGGCAACAAGCAAGAAATTTTACCTATGGCTCAAAAAAGAGTGCCAAAATCAGTAACCGCGCAGATTCGGAATTATGCCCGGACATTGCGGAAAGATAACCTGCCTATTTCGCGCCTGGTGCTGTTTGGTTCGTATGCCAAAGGAACCCAGCGCCGATACAGCGACATTGACCTGTGCGTCATTTCACCGCGCTTTAGAGATTCTTTTGAAGCCCTGCAATACTTGTGGCGCAAAAAGGGCCGCGAACACATCAACATAGAACCAGTCGGCTTCAGCCCGAAAGATTATCGCGAGGGCTCGTCGTTGATTAACGAGATCAAGCGCCACGGCATTGCGGTTAAAATATAAGGTGCGACTTTTATGTTTCCTTTTCTGAAACCGCCCCGACTTGGCCGGGATGATTTCGGAAAAGGTTATTTTTTACTTCAACGCGCCAAATTCATGGTGCGCTCAAGCGAAAAATACGGCATCCAAATTGACAATCCTCTATGTTTGGCATACAATGACGCCAGACACCATATACCCCCATGCAAAAAATCATATTCAGCAACCACGCGCGCTACCAACTGCTTGAACGAGGCATTACTGTGCAAGACGTGCGTGCCGCGCTGGCGGCGCCGGACAAAACAGTGAGGCAATCAGCGCGCCGCTTTCAATCAGTTGCCAGAATAAACACTCGCTACGCGCTCGTGGTTGTGTATGACCGCTTCCTTGGGCGCGTAGAAATTGTCACCGCGTTCAAAACATCTAAAATTTTCAAATACTTATGAAATTCCATTACGACAAACGAGCAGACGCGCTCGCCATCCGCTTCAACGACAATGCGTATGTTGAGAGCGATGAGGTGAGCCAGGGTGTTATTCTGGATTATGACCGTTCCGGCCGCATCATTGGCCTGGAAATTCTTGATGCGTCAAAGAAAATGCCCAAAGAATTCACCTCGCTCTACTCCCGCAAAAAACTGCCGGTTATGTTTGATATGGCGTACGCATAGCTCTGGCAACAGGCAGCACAGAGCGCAGAACGTTGCATCGTGCATGGTATACTGTGTGCAATCAGCTTTGGGAGAAGAAAGTCTGGTGTAAAGAACGCTTTTTTTTTAAACAAGGAAAATGTAGAGGATAGGGAGCGTAGTTAATAAAGGTTGTGCTGGCGTATAGAGAAGATTTATTGCCAAGAACCTTCAAGCTCAACACCGTGCTCTGCTTAATGAGGATTTCTCCTCTTAGAAGAAGCACAGCAACTCTCTCCCCTACATCCTCCTTGCTTCAGATATTCGCCCGCCAGAGGCGGGCAGGCATACAAAAAACGGCAATTGCTGGAGTTCTCGCACTTTGAAAGAGAGAACCGCAACAATTACCGTTCTTAATACATGCGCCTCATCGGCGCACAAGCTCTCTCCTCAAAGAGTTTTAAACTAGATTAAGTTTGGTACGTTTTTGGCTTGGTTTTTGATTTCCAATATCCCATTGTAGCACACACTTTAAATTGTGTCAAGCCCTGACAAAAAAACCCAATTTTTATGGGTTTTAATGTATTTTAGCTAAAATTAGCCAAAATTAACCTTTTTACACCATAAACCGCAACCCCTCCACCCGCCCCTCCCCGAATTTCTCGGCCAAAGCTTTGAGGATGTCAGATTCATAAAGCTTTAATTCATTGGAAACCGCGCCAGCAAGAACCGCCACCCACAAGGTGCGGTCTTTAATATAAAGCGCGTGGCAATGCTCGGCCCCCTGGCCCAAAATGTGCGCCGCGATTTTTTGAAACTCTTCGCAAATCAAGGCATCATTGACGGACTTCGCTATCCCAGCTTTCTTTATTGATTGAGGAATAAGTGATGAGAGGGGTTGCCACATATAAAAGCGATACGAAAGTCATACTAAAACATACGAAAAACACGAAATCCATAAACGTCATTCCGAGCGAAGCGAGGAATCTCGTGGATTACCACTGAGATCCCTCGACAAGCTCGGGATGACGATAATTATTTTCGCATTTTTCGTATGTTTTCGTATTAATTTAGTATCGCTTACTGCCTTATGGGCATCACTAGATAAAGATAACCGTCTTCAATGGGAGTAAAAACGCCCGGGCTGGTTCCGCCGGAAAGCTTAAGCCCCGCTTCTGAACCGTCAATCGCGGACAAGCCATCCAGCACAAACCGGTAATCAAAAACAATGTCCGTGTCCGCGCCCTCAACTTTGGCCGGCACCTCAATGATGTTCTCCCCTAAATTTGAAGCTGAAGCTGAAACCAGAATTCTATCTTGAGAAAACTGGAAAGTTACGTGATTCAAACCGGAACGGCAGAACAGCGAGGCCGACTTTATGGCTCGGACCAAAGGCTCTTTATCTAAAGTCACTGTGGTTTTGGAGTTTTGCGGTATAATCTGGGTATAATCCGGAAAATTGCCCACAATCAGGCGGGAAACCAGCTCAATGTCGGAAAAACTGAACAATACCTGGTTGTCGCTCAAAGTGATTTCCAGCTCTCCTTCGGCCCCCGACAGCATGCGGGTTAACTCCTGCATTGTCCGCAAAGGCACAATGGCCTGAACCGGCGCGGTGATTTCGGTTTTAAGCTCCAGGGAGCGTTCGGCCAAACGGTAGCTGTCAGTGCCCACGAACGTCAGGCTCTGGCCGCTGGCCTTAACCAAGGCTCCTGATATTTCCGGGCGCGTATCAGTGGTAGCCACGGAAAACAGCACCTGGCTTAAAGCGGCGCGCGCCAAATGGGCGTCAATTTTAAAAGTGGCGCGCCCCGCAACCTCGGGAATAACCGGAAACTCCTCGGCCGAAAGGCCGTGGATTTTAGTCTGCTGGCCAGCGCCTCTTATTTCCAAATGGTCGCCGGATAATTCCATGTCCACTTTGTCGGCCGGCAGCAGCCGCACGTATTCGGCAAACAAGCGGCCGTTAACCGTGAAAGTTCCCTCTTGTTCAATTTTACCGCGCACCTCGGCCGTGACCCCGATTTCCAGATTAGTAGCTTTAAGCCTCAATGAACCGGCCTGGGCCTCCAGCAGGATATTTTGCAAAATCGGCAAACTTCCGCCCCGCCCGGCCACCGGCGCCACGGCTTCCAAGCCAGCGGTCAAATTTTCTTGGGTGCAAGATAACTTCATATGGTCTGCGAATTATCAGCCAGAGGCTGACCGAACCATCCTTTGGAGGGAGCCTTTGGCTGGCGATAATAAATATTACTGCCTTAATACTACCCTATCCAATCAAAAAAGGAACGCCAAAGCGTTCCACAGAATATCCCCAGTCATGCACAACCCTAACTATATTTCTCCCGCCAGCCGTGGACAAGGCGTAAGAGTTTGGCTGCGCGAGGCTTGTCTTTGATTTTAAGAAAAAGCAAAGTCCAGACCGAGTTCTGAAAACAGGACAGCGCGCTCCCCAAAACCAGCAGAATGAACAGGAATAAAACCAAGGCCGCGGTAATGAGTAACTTGAGAACAATCACGTATGACAAATCAGCCATCACTATACCCAACAAGATAAAAGGTATTGAGAGCAGCGCGGCCACAAAGATAAACGCTAAAGCAGTCAGAATGTTAATGATGAAAACAATGAGCGCCAGCTCAATGGTAACTAGCCAATGGTCGGCAAACAGAACAAATGCTTTGGTTAAAGCGCTGCGCCAACGCTCCCCTTCCACCACTCGGTAAGCCAGAGCAAACTTGGCCACCAAAGAAAACAAAATAAAGAGCGGCAGGCCTAGAATAAAAAATATCAGGGCCGCCCCGGGGGAAGCAAAAGATTCGTCCAAGAGAAGAAAAAGCGAAATCAGCGGCAAGCCCACCACGGCGAGCACAAAAACCGCCAGCAGCCGCGTGGAAATTATTATGGCCAAAAGCGACCAGAAAGATTTATAACCAGTATAAAGAGCGGCTGAGAGTTTAACCCGGCCAGCTTGAGAGGCTTGGGCAATGCCGGCCACCAAAGCGCCTTGGGAGATTATCACCAAAGCGCCTAAAATAAAAAGAAAACCCAAAAAAATCGCTAAACCCAGAATAGCGCCAACCGACAAATCTTTGGCCACAGCCGCCAAAGCCGTTACCACGTCCTGGCTGGAAGCGCCGGCAAATTGCAAAAAACTGTTCAGGCCGTTCCATTCCCCGCTGCTGACGTTATTGAACTGGCTGAAAATAAATTCATACTCCCCGCCTAACCCCAAAAAAGCGGCCAAAAAACCCAAGAGCCACAAGGTTTTGTGGCGCGTGGTCAAAGATAGCGCGGCGCGCAAAATGGGCCGGTAAAGAGGATCAAGAACCATGTGATTTTTGTTTTTTAAGTTGATTTAAAAGAGGCAGTTCTATTATACCAAAATAGGCCGCCAACCGTAAAGCTCAAGACGCCTCAGCCATCAGCTTTTTGAACTCATCAGACTCAATGGTTTCCTGGGCCAGTAAAACGTGAACCACTTTTTCTATTTTAGCCATGTTGTCGCGGATAAGGCTTTGAGCGCGCTTGTGGGCATCTTGCAGAAAAGCCGAAATTTCTTCGTCAATGGCCTGGGCGATTTTTTCGCCATAGTCGCGATGTTCGGAAATTTCCCGGCCCAGAAAAATCAGCTCTTCTTTGGCGCCAAAAGTCCGGGGCCCTAATTTGTCGCTCATGCCGAATTCGGTCACCAGCTGACGGGCCAAGGTCGTGGCCTTGCGCAAATCAGAAGAAGCTCCAGTGGTAATATCTTTGAACACCTGCTTTTCAATCGCCTGGCCGGCCAGGAGCACGGCTAAATCAGCCAAAAATTCCGCCTTGTTATGCAAGCGCTTGTCCTCGGTCGGCAGTTTGATGGTGTAGCCGGCGGCGTGGCCGCGGGCGATAATGGAAATTTTATGGATCGGGTCAGCCTCGGGAATCAAATGGGAAACAACCGCGTGCCCGGCTTCGTGATAAGCAGTCACCCGCTTTTCCTGGTCAGACAAGATGAATGATTTGCGCTCCGGGCCAAGCATCACTTTTTCAATGCTTATCAAAACGTCGTTTTCGCTGATGCTGGTTTGATTGTGCCGGGCCGCCAGAATGGCCGCTTCATTAAGAAGGTTAAATAAATCCGCACCGGAAAAACCCGGGGTCCGGGCCGCCACTTTGTGGACATCAACCCCGGAAAGCGGCTTATTGCTGGCGTGGAGCAAAAGAATGGCTTCGCGCTCGCGGATGTCCGGCAAATCAATGGTTACGCGCCGGTCAAACCGTCCGGGCCGCAACAGCGCCGGATCCAGCACGTCCGGCCGGTTGGTGGCGGCCATGATGATGATGTTGGTGTCAGTTTCAAAACCATCCATTTCCACCAAAATCTGGTTTAAGGTCTGCTCGCGCTCGTCGTGCGAGCCGCCCAAGCCCGCGCCCCGCTGGCGGCCGACCGCATCCAGCTCATCAATAAAAACAATGGCTGGCGCGCTTTTTTTGGCGCGCCTAAAAAGGTCCCGCACCCGCGAGGCGCCCACGCCAACGAACATTTCCACGAACTCGGAACCGGACATGTGAAAAAACGGCACCCCGGCCTCGCCGGATACGGCCTTGGCTAAAAGCGTTTTGCCGGTGCCGGGTGGGCCGATTAACAGCACGCCCTTGGGAATGCGGGCGCCTAATTTTAAAAACTTCTGCGGCTCTTTCAAAAACTCAACCACTTCTTCCAGCTCCTGCTTGGCTTCAACACTGCCGGCCACGTCCTTAAACGTTGTTTTTTTGCCATTGGCCGGCTTGGTGGGATTCTCTTCCCGGGCCGCGGACTGGCCGAACATCATGGCCCGGCTGTTGGCCCCGGCCAGCTGGCGCATCATAATCCAGAGGAATAAGATAAATAAAATCAGCGGCAATAAAAATGGCCCGAGCGACGACAGCCAGGCTGACCAGCCCGAAGGCTCTTGATTCTCAATGGCAATGGCGCGCAATTTATCTTCAGCCAGGCCGTAAATTTTCAGCAAATTGGCCAGCGATTCGCCGTTTTCTTTGTGAGCGAACTTTTGGGTGTTATCTTGAAAAGTGGCCTCCAGTTTATTGCCCTCAATGCCGATTTTTTTTATCTCGTTATTCTGAATGGCTGTGACCAGATTATTAAAAGACAGCTCGGCTTGTTTTTGCCAAGGATTATTGATCAGGCTTAAAAATCCGGCCAGAATCAAAAAAACCACTAAAAAAAGAGTAAAATTTCTAAGCAGTTTCCGCATAATGAATCAGCTGTTTTAATAACCTCTAGTATATCAACTCCGCAAAAGAGCGTCCACTAACTAGACGCTCTCTAGGCTCTCGGTTTTAACTTCGCTTTCGGGCTGAGCCGGATTCTCAACTAAAGCGGCCGGCTCGGCCGGGCTGTCCTCGTCCACCAATCCCAAGCCCAGGCGATGGGCGCCCGGCTCCAGGGAAATAATTTTGAAATTCCGGGTTTCCCCGACTTTCAAAACTTCGGACGGATGCTGGATGGATTTGCGCGTCAGTTCCGAAATATGCGCCAAGCCGTGAATGTCGCTGTCCAGCTCCACAAAAGCGCCGTATGGAGACATCTTTAAAATCTTGCCAAGAACAACCTGCCCCACCTTGTACTTGGCAGACACGTCGCGCCAAGGGTCGGGCGCCAGCTGTTTGATTGAAAGCGAAACCCGGCCATCGTCAATGGATATAATCTTGGCCTTGATTCTGTCGCCGACTTTAATGATGTCCTGCGGATTGTCAATTCTCTGCCAGGCCAGTTCGGAAATATGCACCAGGCCTTCAAGTCCGTCGCCGAATTCCACAAAAGCGCCAAAATCCACCACCCCGGTTACCACGCCTTCAACAATGCTCCCCAGGCTATAGCGGGAGAGCAGTTCATTCTGCTCTTTTTCCCAGGCCTGCTTTTCGGAAACAATCAATTTTTCTTCCTGCTCTTTGACGGTAATGACTTTGGTTTTAAAAGTCTGGTTGACGTAAGTTTTGAGCCGCTCCAGAATCCGGTTGCGGTCCCCGCCTTCCACGCGCGGATAATGCTCGGTGGTCAGCTGGGACACCGGCAAAAAGCCTTCCACGTTGCCGACTTTAACCATTAAGCCGCCTTTGTTGGCGTCAATAATCTTGGCGTCAACCGTTTCTCCGCTTTCAAAAAGTTTTTGCAGATAATCCCAGGCTTTGCGGTGCCCGGCCTGGCGGAAAGAAAGCTCCAGCATGCCTTGCTCGTTTTCCAGTTCCAAGATAGTCGCCTCGCCCCCGTCGCCAATCGCCAGCTTGGAATATTCGCCTGATTCATCGTCCAATTCCTTGCCCCGCACTAAGCCGGTCAAGCGGCCGTCTATATCCAAAACCACCCCATTCTTGGAAATGGAGAGGACTTTTCCGGATACCAGATCCCCCACCCGGGGCAAAAACGCGCTCTCGTTGCGGCTTAATAAATCGGCCATCTCGCTGGAACCGTGGGCCAGGGGCATTATGGCCTGAGGCCCTTTTTTAAGAGATTTAACGCCCGCAACCGCCAGCTCCTTAATATCAGTAGTCATTTTTTAAAATTAATGATAAATTTGGGAAAACAGAGACTAGTATAAACCAAACCCTGTTTTTTGGCAAGGGGCGAATTAATCCACCCCAAACGCGTATTTTCTTAATTGCTTCCGCCTCTCTCGCCAATCAGGCAATATCTTTTCCATTAAACCCCAGAATTTCTTGGAATGGTTCAATTCTTTCAAATGGCATAACTCATGCGCCACAATATAATCGGCCAACTCCTGCGGCAAAAATAGAATGCGATAATTAAAATTCAGATTTTTCCGATGCGAACAGCTCCCCCACTTTCGCCTGTGCGCTTTGATAAAAATGCGGTTATACGAAAACTTTAAAATCTTATTAAAACGCTCAACCCGGCCTCGAATAAACACGCGCGCCTGCTCTCGCGCCTCATACTCGGTCATGCCGCGCTCGCGCGGCGGCAAAATAACGGTTTGCTGGCGGAAAAAATCCAGAGTCTTGATAATCCACTGCGCTTTTTGGCGGATAAATTGCTCGGCATTGCGCAAAGGCATGGCCAAGGGCAAAGTGACCACCAACCCGGCATCGCAGTACATAGTCAAACGCACTTTTTTGGCGCGCCGGCTGGAGCGGATCGTGTACACAACATCTGTATTGTATAATTTAATTTTTCTTTGCATGATTATATTTTAATACCGCCTTTTATTTCTCAAACAAATGCTTAATCAAACAGTAAAAATCACCGTCGCCGGCGGCGAGGGCTTGGCGGTTTGGATTTGGCGGCCAGATACCTGTGGATAAGCAAAACATTGACAAAATCCCCTTATTTGATATTATAGCAATGGAATTGCCACCATCCCGAACTGTCGCAAACCAATGCGCGCGTTCCCGCAAGGGATAGGGGTGGTGGTTTTTTAATACGGCCAAACTTGAACTTTCATTTCGCGAGATTTGATAATCGGGCGATAGGAATTTTTATCGCCTTTTTTGCCGAAACTGCGATGAATAGAGCCGGCCACTAAGTCCGCCAGCTGGATCAAGTTATTAGAATGAGATGATTGAATTTTAACCTTTCTAATCACGCCATCTGTTTTCTTTTTCAAATAATACTGCAGTTGGCGTTTGAATTCACGCGACCCGCTGCCGTCAATTATGACTGTGGCATCTTTGAGGTGCGGCTTGGCATTTTCAAAAACTAAACTACAGGCGTACTTATAAAAAGACTCCTTGACTATAAATCCCTCGCCATATAATTTTTTAGGATCTTTGTTTATAACAACACCGAAATAGAAAAAAGAGTATGGTAAAACTGCTTTTAAAAAAGCCTCGCGTAAATCCCGTCTCATTTTTTGAAACTTAAATTCATAGCTCTCGGATAATCTTAATTCCTTCCGCAACAAACCAATGCGCTGGTCGCAGGCAATGGCTTCTTCATTGTCTTCAAAAAGCACCAGGGTAACCACAAAATACCGGCTTGATCCTTGGTCGATTTTTCTCCCCATGTCGCCTGATTCATCAATAAAAACGAGCATATTTTTTTATTTTTTAGAGACTTTTTCCTACCCGCCAAACGCCTTGTGCAATACGGCCTGTTCCAAAGCCGCCAAATCATCACGGGTGGATTTTTGATGTTCTTTTAGCCGCCGAACCTTCTCGGAAAGCGCATTCAGCCGGGCGACTATCTTTTTTTGTTCGGGGAGGGGAGGGAGGGGCAAAGTGAGTTTTTTTAATTTTGTTCCATTTACATTCGGTTGAGCACCGCCCACCTTATGTCCAGTAATTTGATTCCAATAGTTTGGGGATTGAAAAAAATAGTATAAAAATTCGGATAAACATTTCCGTTCATTAATATTAGCCCGGATTAAATACGACGCAAATATCGCATTTGGCGGAGGATTTTTTATCAAGAAACTTTTACCCACTGTCGCGCCGGTTCTCGCAAAGACAATATCCCTATTATGTAGCTTGTATTTTTCTAAATCTTCACAATCGCAATAGGGCACCTCATTCCAGTTAACCTGGTTATTTTGAATGTCGGTAATCCGTAATAGTTGCGCTGTTCCTGATTGTTTTGCTGAAGCAGTATAACCATACTGAATTTTATTCGTTATTTCCTCTACCGTCCTTTCCTTCCACCTCTTCTTTTTCCCCTCCTCAAAAATTTTATGCAATTCCGCCGGAAGGAGATTTTGGGCGGCTTCCTCTGCCTCGGCGCGCAAGCGCTTGGCCTCCTTAATTTTCCCAAGCAATGCTTCCAACTTGGCCACGATTTTCTTTTGGGTGGGGAGGGGTGGGAGGGGGATTTGGAGTTCATACACTCGATTTCGATTAATACCAGGTTTTACTCCCACAGCAAATTTTGTGAGATTTGTATGTCTAAAAAAATAGAAAAGAAAATTTAGGTCAATTTTTTTATTACCAAAAACATAATAAGTAACATCGGAAGGCCAAAACTTACCAGACACTCTAATTACTTCACCCGCAGAACCCTTACGCCCAACGATTATCGCTTCACCCTCGATAAAATATTTATCTGTTCGCCCGAGTTCTCCGTTTGCACCATAAATCGGATATTTTCCGTTTGACTTGCGGTCATGCCGAGCAATACCCTTGCCATAGTGTAATTCAATAACATCACCTAATTTTTTTGTTGACCAAGACATAATAACCGCCGTGAAAATAAAATATACAGAAATAGCCCAATTGACAAGGATAAATTACCCCTGTTGATTTTATTATCAACCCCCCTTGAAAATAACCCCAGGGGTATTTCTTGCCAGAACGCATTAGGCGGTTAAAAGAAAAAGCGGCAAAGGTATTTCAAGGATTGGCTGTTCAATTTTCCAATCCTCTTTTGTTACAAGAATACCGAAACTGTTTCGTTTTCCATGCGCCTCCAAAAATGTTCGGATGGCATTGCGATGTTTGCTGTCTATTTGATTTTGATACACGATTTCGATCGGTGTCATCTGGCTGCCAACTCGCGCGACAAAATCCACTTCCTGCTTGCCGCTTGGTTCCCGATAATATGAAACATCCGAAACTCCAAGAAACAACCGAATCACATTATGCGCAAGCGTTTCCGCAATTCTTCCTCGTTCTTCTCCTTCCAGTGAAGTAATAATTTTAGTTATTCCCTGCATAAGCACGAGGTCGGCCGCATAGAGCTTGGCATGAGTAGAACGCAGACGCACCGGTTTGCCAGTGAAACGTTCCACCTTGCGGATTAACTCTGTCTGCAAAAGAAGCGGCAAGGCCTCAGTCAGGGTTACACGCGTTGTATGAATCAGTGAAGCCAATTCTTCAAGGTTATATTCCTGTCCGGTGCGAGCGAAAGCATACCGTAAAAATTGGTGAAAAATCTCCGGCCGCCTTATTTCTTTCACCAGGCGCAAATCTTCCAGTGTAACGCGCTCCACGAACTGCTGGTCAATAAACGCCGAACGTTCGGCCGCGGTTGCCATTGTCCATAATTGGGGAAAACCGCCTTTCTGCGCATATTCATCAGCGTAATGATTCCACTGCGGAATTGAAGTTTGTTTTATGGCTTCGCTTAAACGCCGATTAAACTTAACTACTGATGAGACATCTCCAATATCCAAAACATCTTCTGAAAGTTTCGTCAAAAAATTACTGCGTTCCGGATAATGGTAACGGACAAATTCGCGAAAAGTGAACGGTGGCAAAGAAATATCAACTAACCGGCCGAGCAAGCTTTCCAAGGATTTTCTAAAAATTGTATGGGAGGCCGAGCCGGAGATAATAAAACGAATTGGATATCGCAAATCAACATACCGTTTAATGTACAGTTCCCAACGGGGCAGACGCTGCACCTCATCTAAAAAACAATAAAGCGTGTTGGGCGATGAACGCAAAGCCGTGCCAGCAACTTGAGCCCACTGCGCGAGTAACGCTTCAAATAAAGTACCCTGATCCTTCTGCGGCAGCTGCTGAATAATCGGATCATCAAGTGAAAAAAACAGAATGCGATTTACCGGGATCTTTTTTTCATCAATCAAACAACGGATGATTTGATTGATGATGGTTGTTTTCCCAACGCGCCGAGGGCCATTGATCAAAAGAGCCAGCCCGTGATTAGCCTCGGTATGGCGCATAGCCTGGGTGAACGCGTCACGCTTGAAATCAGGAACTCCGGGAACTGAAAAAGACTTTGTCCGCCACCACGGATTATAGGCGATTAAGGCTGGCCGTAAGTTATGTATACCTAACGCCTCAAGGTATTTTTTAGTATTTTTAGGCATAATTCAAGTTATTATAGCTATGTATACTATAATATACATAGCTAATTACAAAGTCAAGTTCCTAAAACGCTAGTTTTATATCATCCAGAATAGCGGCTATTTCTCTCTCTTTTTCCTCTATCTCCCCCACCAACTCCTCCGGCGACTTGTGGATAACTCCGGCCCTGCCGTTTGGATTCTTAAAATCCAAATTATAATTCCGCGCCTCTATATCCTCAATAGCCACCTTCCACGCCCTGCCATTGGATTTACGGGCAGGCCACCACTTCCGCACCGCGTCAAATTCTTCATGGGTAATGCCGCGGTTTTTGGTGTATTGCTTTAGGCCCTCGGGCAAGGGAAGCTGATAATACCAGATTTCCTTGGTTGGTGCGCCTTTTTCAAAAAATATCAAATTAGTGTTTACTCCGGCGTACGGAGAGAACACGCCCTGGGGCAGGCGGACAATGGTGTGCACATTGCACTCGGCAAGGAGCTTCTTTTTAACTGCTGTGGCCACACCCTCCCCGAACAGCACGCCATCCGGCAGAACAATGCCGGCCCGGCCATGCGGCTTGAGCAGGTGGATAAACAACACCAGAAACAAAAGCGCGGTATCTTTAGTGCGAAACTCGGCCGGAAAATTCTTTTCCACCCCGTCTTTCACGGCCCCGCCAAACGGCGGATTGGCCACAATCACATCCACGCGGTCCTTGGGGCCCATGTCGCGCAAGGGACGCGAGAGCATATCGCCGTGCCTGATATTTTTTGGCACCTCAACCCCGTGTAAAATCATATTGGCGGTAGCCAAGAGATACGGCAGGGACTTGAGTTCCGCGCCGTGCACGGCGGCTTGCAGCTTTTTCTCGTGGGCCGCGGTTTTAACCTCGTGTAGCCGCACATACTCCAGCGCGTTCACCAAAAAACCGCCCGTACCGCAGGCCGGATCCAGCACGCTCTCCCCGAGCTTGGGAGCAACCATGTCCACCACAAACTTAGTCAACGGCCGGGGCGTGTAAAATTCGCCCGCATTGCCCGCGCTTTGTAATTCCTTGAGCATGTGCTCATACACCTCGTTAAAGTGGTGGCGGTCGTCTTTGTTGTTAAAATCAACTTGGTTCAGAGTATTGATAACCTGCCGGATGAGCGTGCCGTCTTTCATGTAGTTAAACGCTCCGTCAAACACTTCGCGCACCATAAAGCCGCGCGGGTTTTGCTCCGGGTCCACCGAAAGGGATTTGAGCGTCTTAAAAAGTTCACCCACAAAATCAAGCAGCTCATCCCCGGTAATACCCTCCGGATTTTGGGCCCAATTGCGCCAACGGAATTTTTCCGGGATCGGGGAGCGGTACTTGGGGTCAATCAGTTCTTGGATTTGCTCCGCATCATCAATAATTTTTAAAAACAGCATCCACACCAATTGGGAGAGGCGCTGGGCATCGCCATCCACACCCGCGTCCTTGCGCATAATGTTCTGAATGCTTTTTACCATTGCTTGTAGGGACATAGTTTTATTTTAAACTTTTTCGTAAAGCGCCTGCTCAACCTTTTTAACTACCCGCATATATTGCATGCGGCCGCCGAAATAACTCACAATCTGTATGGGCGTGCCAATCTCCGTAAACGGAGAAACCATCAAATCCTCAATGCCGTCAATGGCCGTGATACCCTGGTCCGCATACTTCGCAAGCAGAGCATCAACCACTTCGCGGGCCTTGCCCTCGTACTCGTCAAAGTAAGCCGCTTTCTTGGCTTTTTGCGCCCGCGCCTGGCGGGTCAACGGCTCCCGGCCGTACGCAATATGGCAAATAAGGTCAAACGGGTCCAAATCGCGGCCAACTTCTTCAGCCAGCGCGTCCAAGAACACGCCGCGCGATTCCAATTCTTCAATAATAATTTCTTTTCGTTCTGTGCTCTCCCAGGCGGAAAGAAACTCATCAAGCGAGGCATACTCGCTCAAAATATTACGCCGTGTATAGTCCTTGAGCGATTCGGTAATCAGCTTACCATCGCCATCAATATACTGCACGCGTTCATTAATCACCGTGACCGGCACCCCGGAAATATAGTACTTGCGCGGCGCGGATGTATCCGGGTCCAAAATCCCGACTCCATACTCCATACCCGCCTCGCGAATAATCTCTCCCGCGGGTTCCGGCGCCTCATCCTCCGGAGGGACAATGGGATCGCCTTCTTTAGGCCGGTAGATGACCACCGGGTCGCCGTCAAACGCCGGGTCGGCAAAGAGTTCGGTTACTCCGCGAAAATCCATAATCGTAAAAAAGAGCTTGCCGTAATCCTCGCGCACGCGCGTGCCCCGCCCGATAATCTGCTTAAATTCGGATATGGAGCTGATGTTTGAATCCAGCACAATCAGCTTGCAGGTTTGCGCGTCAACGCCGGTGGTAAGCAATTTTGATGTGGTCACCACAACCGGATACGGATTCTCCGGATCAATAAAGTGGTCAAGCTCTTTTTTCCCTTCCGGGTTGTCGCCGGTAATGCGCACAATATAGCGGCTGTTTTTATGAACGCGCTCCGCATTTTCGTTCACCAAGGCCTGGCGCATGCGTTCCGCGTGTTCAATATCCACGCAAAAAATAATGGTCTTTTGCATGGGGTCCGTGGCCTTAAGAAATTCGGAGACCTTCTTGGCAACCAGCTTGGTGCGCTCATCTAAAACAACTTTTCTTTCAAAATCAGATCCCTTATACACCTCGTCCGGCACTTCGTGGCCATAACGGTCTATGGTGCCTTCTTCCGGGCGGTATCCTTCCACGTCGCGGTCAAGAATCACGCGGATAACTTTGTACGGCGCCAAAAAGCCATCAGCAATCCCTTGGCGGAGCGAGTAGGTATACACCGGCTCGCCAAAGTAGTGTTGTGTGGAAATATCTTTGGTTTCTTTAGGCGTGGCCGTTAAACCAATCTGGGCCGCGCTTTGGTAGTACGAAAGAATATCGCGCCATTTAGCATTTTCTCTGGCAACCCCGCGGTGGCACTCATCAACAATTATTAAATCAAAAAAGTCCGGCGAAAATTGCTTAAAAATATTCTGCTCTTCTTCTGTGCCGGTCAATCCTTGGTACAGGGCAAGATACACTTCATACGCCTTATCAACATTGTGCCCCTCCACCTTAGTCATCTTATTGCCAAAGTGCTTGAAATCGTTGATGATTGCCTGGTCAGCAAGAATGTTGCGGTCCACCAGAAAAAGAATGCGCTTGGCTTTTTTTGCTTTCCACAGCCGCCAGATAATTTGAAACGCGGTATATGTCTTTCCGGTGCCGGTTGCCATAACCAAGAGAAGGCGATTCTTGCCCGCGGCAATTGCTTCGGTTGCGCGGTTAATGGCCACTTCCTGAAAATAGCGCGGCTTCCTGTCTTTTTCCTCAAAGTAATCTTGCGCGACAATTGCTTCCATATCAGGTGAAAGTTTTTTTGCCTTGGCCCAGCGCGCGTACAGTTCCTGCGGGGACGGAAAAGCATCAAGAGAAATCTCCTGCTCAATATCTCCTTCTGCGCGGAGCCGATCGTGCTCAAGAAACGCATCGCCGTTCGTGCTGTACACAAACGGCGCATCAAGCGCCGCCGCGTACTCAACCCCCTGTTGCATGCCATCACCAACCGCATGAGAACCATCTTTTACTTCTATCACCGCAATCGGGTAATGGTTTTTATGAAAAAGAAGCACATCAACGCGCTTGCGCTCGCCGCGCTTTACTGTTTTCCCCCGCACAATAATCCGTCCGGCGGTAAACGTGTATTGTTCCCGAATCTGGGTATCAGAATCCCAACCCGCTTTCTGGAGGGCCGGAAGTATGTATTTTGAGGTTATATCCTGTTCGGAGAGTGCTTTATCTGACATGAATAAATACAATGATAAACACTCCAACCATACAACTTTTTGGCCTAAAAATCAATCGTCCTTCGTTAAAACTTCGGACGATAAATCAATCAAAATTTGCGTAAAAAAACCTATTGTTTAATAGGTTCCAAGGCCTGACTCCGGTCTTAATCATTTTTATTTACCGCATCCGCATCAATGAATTTAAAACTGTTCATAAAAAACCACTCGCAAGGATCAAGCAATTGTCCGCACAATGGGCATTGATAATCAATCTTGCCGACCTGAACTGCGTTTTTATAATCATGCCTGCAGATATTTTTCTTATTTTTCGCGTCTTTAATCATACGAAGTCTGCCCTCGATGCTCAACCTCAAACACTTTCACCAATTTAATATCTTCCTCAATTGAATAAATTATTCGGTACGGCCAAACGCGAATTTTTCTCTTAGCCGCGTACTGGCCCCGCATTTTCTGACCATAATATGGTTCAGTTTCCAACGCGTCAATGGCCGCCCGGATGCGCCCTTGCCAGGGCAAGGGAATTTTAGCCATGGACTTCACGGCCGACCTTGCAACTTCCACATGATACCGGCCAGGCATATTATTTCTTTTTTAATTTTTTAGACGGCGTGCCATAGTGTTTAGCTCCCCTGTCCCGGATTAAACTGGCTGGCATTTTGTCCCAGCCCAAAATTCGCTTGGCTTCATCCCAAGAAACATGCTCCCCCCGAGCAAACTCCTGTTCCGCTTTTTTAATGTTGGCTAAAGCTTTTGGGTCATTTAAAATTTCCATGGTTTCCAGCAAAGAATCAAATTCATCCGCGGATATTAGCACGGCCTTGGGTTTGCCGTTTTCGGTGAAAGTATAATGCAAACCCGGCTTTTGCACGGCCTCGGCAATATCAAAAATATTTTTGCGCGCCTCAGAAATGGATAAAGTTGTTTTAGTGTTCATAGTACGTACATTATAGCGTACATCTAAAAAACACGCAAGCTCACAAATCCACCCTTGGTAATAATTACATGATCTAAAAGCTCAATCCCCAACAACTTGCCTGCTTCAGTCAAACGTTGGGTAACGGCCCGGTCTTCGGCTGAAGCCGCGGCCTCGCCCGAGGGATGGTTATGGGCCACAATCACCGCGGCCGCGGAAAACTCTATGGCCGGCTGGAACACCTCGCGCGGGTGCACTAAATTAGCATCAAGCGTGCCAATGGAAATTACCTCGTCGTGAATCAGTTTATTGCGGACATTCAGATATAAACCGCGAAACACCTCTTTTTTATACGAGCCCATGTCTTTCAAATAAGCAAACACATCATCCGCCCCGCGGATAGTGGGCAAACGGCCCGCGTCTTCTTGGAAAAATCTCCGTCCCAGCTCAAAACAAGCCACAATCTGGCAAGCCTTGACCGCCGGAATGCCTAGTTCCGCCATTAGCCTGGTGACATTGCGCTCGCTGGCCACGCCCTTTGAGCCATATTCCGAGAGAATCCGGGAACCAAGCTCCAGCACGGATTCGTCTTTATAGCCAGTGGTCAAAATAATAGCCAAAAGTTCAGCGTTTTTGAGCGCGTCCGGCCCGTGTTCCATCAACCGCTCCCGCGGCCGCTGTTCGCTGGGCAGCGCGGTAATTTTGTATTGTTGCTGTTGTTTTCCCTCCATATGCCATATCGATCCATCCCCTCCAACTTAAACCCAGCTTTGCCTGCCTCGCGTTCCGCATTTTCTCCTCATACCACATAACTTTACCCCTTTTCCCCTCAAAAATCAATCCAACTTCGCCAAGGCTTCCCCCTTCGCTAAAGCTATAGCTAACAAGTCGTCCAGCGCCTTTCCCAAACATCTTGAAATCATGATATAATGTTAAAAAATAACCTCCCAACTATGGCCACTGGCAAAGACGTCATTAAAATTCTTACCCAGCACACTGGCAGTTTAACCAAGGCCACGAATTTAGCGCGCCAAATTGACCCGAGACTGACCAGCCACTCTTATCGCGCGGTAAGCAGCCAGCGGATGAAAAACATCGTTAAAAAATTTGAACCCGCCGCCGCCGAGCAAGGCGTCAAGCTGAACAAAGGCGGCCAAGATTCCTATGGCTTCAGGCAAACTCTGGCTAAAAAACTTTCAACCCCAACCGAGCCAAAAACAAGCGCCCCAAAAGAAAAAAAAGCCGCACAATCCACTTACGATTTTCTGGAAAAGATCCGCCGCCCAAAACCAATTGGCGCTCCGGACTTGAGCCCGAAAAATAACGCTGTTGCTTCCGGCAGCGCGCTGGCTAGACAGCAAAATAAAATCTGAAAAAACATTTTACTTTTAGCCTAATTGTGATATTATAAAAGCGCTCAAATGAGCGTCTTTTTAGTCAAAAAAACATGCATTTAGACCTTCTGGGGCTCTCCGGAGCGCGCCTCCAATCCAATGACAACATTATTCTCCTCTCCCCGCCAAGCGCGGAGAGCGAGTTGCGTTCAGTCCGCTACAAAGCCGATATTGTTGTTTTGGGCAAAAGCGGAGATAAGGTCAACGTGGCGCCGAATGGCGACAACCAGCCGATTTTCACCATCTCCGGTCCCGGAGAATACGAAGCCAAAGGAGCATTTTTTTATTGTTTAGCCAATCCAGCCAAAGGAGATCCGGGTTCGCTTTTAACCTCCCTGACAGTGGAGGACGTTGTTGTTACTCATTTGGGCAGCTTGCGCCGGCCTTTAACCGACAAAGAACTGGAACTGTTTGAAGGCACGGACATTTTGCTGGTGCCAGTGGGCGGCGGAGACGTCCTCTCTCCGGAACAGGCCGCGGATTTGGTCGGCGACATTGAGCCCCGCGTGGTTATTCCCATGCATGGGGCTAAAACCGGATTAAAAACGCGCTATCATGACGTTACTGAATTCCTAAAACAGATGGGCGCCAAAACCGAACCCCAGGAAAAAGTAAAAATAACCAAAAAAGACCTGCCCCAAGAAGGCCTGGACATAATTTATCTTTTGCCATGAAAAAAATTTCTCCAAACAATTCTTCCCAGCTCTGGCTCTGGGTAACTGCCAGCGCCCTGGTGATAGTAATTCTCTGGGCCACTGTTTTTTATCCGGCCAGCCTGAAAAAAGTCAGCCGCTCCTCCCAGCAGCAATTCAGCGAATTCCGGAATAAAATCAATGACGCTTTTACGATTTTCAAAAAAAGACAACCAACTGAAACCGAAAACTCCAACCCCAACGCCGAAATTCAAGATTTGCGTGAGCGCGTTTTTGGCGATTCCATAAAGCGACCCGAATCTACGAATCCATCTGAATGACCCGAATCAGATACGTCATCCCGAGCGAGGCGTACTCGCCGAGTCGAGGGATCTCATCGTTAATCTACGAGATTTCGGCCAAAGGCTGACCAGCCTCTGGCTGGCCTCCACTCCCCGCCGAGTACGGCGGGTCGGTCGGAATGACGGGTAAAAAATTCGGGTCGC
>MHKO01000025.1:63860-64688 GCA_001818435.1 Candidatus Komeilibacteria bacterium RIFCSPLOWO2_02_FULL_48_11 | reverse complement strand
GGTCGGGATTAGAGTCCGACTACTATAATTGCACGAACCATGGGATCCTCTCGCCCCGCGACCTATGGTTTATTGATTTCTGTTCAGTCGTTTGCCGCATCCGTGGTTAATGGCTTCCTTTATTAGGGGCTCGGGATGACAGAAAAATTCGTGCCTATTTGTGATGAAATTAGTGGTTGATGCGAATTTTACAATAAATATTTTCCTCGTTTCTGGTCGCTGATGATCATGCCATCTTCCAGGGTGATCACGCGCCGGCGCAAATCATTAACCACCTCGCGGTTATGAGTGACCAAGATGACGGTGGTGCCAAAATCATTGATTTTTTTAAGCAAATCAATAATATCCCGGGAGTTGATGGAATCCAAATTTCCGGTGGGTTCATCGGCCACCAGGATTTTGGGCCGGTGCGCCAAGGAGCGGGCTACCACCACCCGTTGCTGTTCCCCGCCGGAAATTTGGTTGGGCCAGCGGTTCATTTTTTTTTCCAATCCCACAATCTTGAGCACTTGAGGCACAATCTCGGTGATTTTATCTTGCCCCTCGCCGGCCACTTCTAAAGCAAAAGCCACATTTTCAAACAAGGTTTTACGCGGCAACAGCTTAAAATCTTGAAAAACCACGCCGATTTGGCGGCGCAAAGTGGGTATTTCCCGCTGTTTAATGTCGGTTATGTCCCAACCGCCAATCACGATTTGGCCTTTGGTTGGCCGTTCTTCAGCCAGAATCAGTTTAACCAGAGTGGTTTTACCAGTGCCGCTCTGGCCCACAATGGAAACAAACTCCCCGGGCTCAATATCTAAATTTATGTCTTTAAGAGCTGTTTGC
>MHKO01000025.1:47093-63547 GCA_001818435.1 Candidatus Komeilibacteria bacterium RIFCSPLOWO2_02_FULL_48_11 | reverse complement strand
GATTCCCGTATCCCGCTTTTATAATACCAGCCGGTAAATCTTGGTAGTGTTTTTTTGGTGCGCCAGCCAGTCGTCAAAATCAAAAGATTTAATCAGGATATGCTTTATAGCCGCTTGAGTGGGAGTATTTTGGTCGTTGTACAATAAGTCGTCCAAGAGAATAATGTGATAGCCAAAAGATGATTTAACCGGCTGGCTTATCTCGCCTATTTTCATGGAGAATATCGCCTCTTCAACTTGAGGTTCAAAGGTGCCGCGGCTGAAATACCCCAAATCGCCGCCATTCTTGGCTGACTCGCGGTCATCGCTTGTTTGTTTGGCTATTTCCGTAAAAACGGCTCCTGAGGCTTGAGTTAAATTATAAATTTCCTCGGCCCGCTTGGCTGCTTCTTCCGGCTGGATATTTTCGGCTTCCGGCAAAGCGGCTTTTACCTTTTGCTGGAGGAGGAATGGCGCCAATACCCGCTCTTTGAACATTGACTCGCTCCAGCCATAGGTGTCGCGCAAAAAGCTGGTTACTTCGCTGGTTAGGCCGTCTTTTTTTTGGGCCCGGTCCCATTCTTGCTGAATTTCCTCCGGGCTGACGGTGAGGCCCTGTTTTCTGGCCCAAATTTGCGCAATCTTTTGTTCAATCAAAGTTTCCACCAAGCGCTCCCTGATTTCTTCTTCTCCGGGTATGCCTAAAAACACATTGCTGTTGGCCCGGGCCGCGTCCCAGTATTGTTTTAAGGATTTAAGATTTTCCAAATAAGCCGAGTAGCGGATTGCTTCCCAGTCCACCAAGACCGCCGGGTAAGGAACGACGCGAGAGAGATTATAAACAAAGTTCCCCTGCCAGTGCCAGTGGTAAATGCCATAGCCAAAAAGGGCGATGAAGAATATTAAAATTATTAGTCCTGATAATAAATAATTTGTGTATTTGTTTTTATATTGCATAAAGATCTAAATGACAAAGCTCAAATGCCAAATGAATGACAAAAACCTGATGACAAAAGGTCAAACCCGTCATCCTGAGCGAAACAGAGTTGAAGTCGGCCAGAGGCCGACCAGCCTCTGGCTGGGATCCCAGGATTAAGTATGAGATTCTTCGGCTTCGCCTCAGAATGACGTGCGTATTTAAGCATTTGACATTCATTTGAACTTTGAACTTTAGATTTTGTCATTTCTCCCATAATCTTTCGTGCTCAAAAAAATACTGCCACCAGCGCTCCAAATTGCTGCTGGAGGCTGCTTTCGGCGAGCTGTCAAAAGCAATGCTGGCCGTTTGTTCAGGCTGGCTCTCTGGTTTAATATCAGCTTCAGGCATTAATACCAGGCTTTCTCCGTCTCCGGCCAAATTCAGCTTTTCCCTGGCTTCTTGCTCCACAAAAGCATCGGTTTTAACGTAAGAGAGCAAAGCTGAGAGTTCGCTTTTATCACCCTCTAATTTTCCAATTTCAGCTTCCAACCGGCTGACTTCCTCGCCAATGGAATGTTTTTTGTACATTTCTTTAGCCGCGTTAAAACCAAAAAACAGGAGCACCGCGATTTCCAGCGCTAAAAGTGGTTTGGAGGTGAAAATTTGTTTGAGGAACATAATGTTAAATTGTTAAATTGTCATATTGTTTTTAATGCCGTGATTATGAACAATATAACAATTTAACAATTCTATTTTTATTTTACCACTTTTATCGTCGTTTCCCAAGTAACGCCGTTATTGAGATAAACTTTTTCCTTCACATCCCGCAGTTCCATGGTAAAGCGCAAGGTGGCAGTTCCCAGAGGCGCTTTTTTGGGGTCAAGCCGGAAGTAGATAAAACCGGTTTGACCGGGTTTGATTTTACTGTAGTTGACCGGCACGCCGACTACGGTTTTATCCACCCAATCGTATTTATCGTAAAAAAGACTGTTAGAGCCATCAGCCGCGGTTAGAATAAGCGCGGTCCGGCGCGAGGTCCAAATTTGCTTCTGGCTGGTGTTTTTAACTTTTACTATGACTGTAATTTTCCCTTTTTTCTTGCTGATAGATTTGGGGATTGTTGAGCTGACAATTTGGCCCGAAATCGGGGCGATAACGTTAATTGATTGGCGGACTTTGGCTCCGGGCATGGGCACAAAAACTCCGCCGTCATTTTGATATTCCAGAGCAAACCATTCGTTCAAAATGCCGGGCGTGGAAGAAGCCGTTGTCAGGTCAAAATTAAATTCCGCTATCTCGCCGGGCCTGACAACTCTGGCCAGAGCGACCTGATTGGAGGCGGTAAAAGAGCTCCCGGCGCTGGCCTCATCCACCAGTTCAAATATCACTTTGCCCGGCTCCCAATTTAAAGTGCCGGTATTGCGGAAAGACACGGTCGCTTTTTTTGTTTCGCCCAACAGAATTGATTTTGGCGACTGGACTTTCTCAAAAACAGCCAGATAGTTTCTGGAATCCGGCGCAGCGGAAGAGATTCCAACGCGGTCAGCATAAGAGATATAAGGTACCGGATCAGCAATCGCGGCGTTGATAAAATCAACCGCGTCGCCGCTCTCGTGTAAAGCCAAAATCGCGTCGCTCGCCAGCAACACGCGGCCAAAGGCCTCATCGCCCAAAAATCGGCGTGCCACGTCAGTTGAGGTGATAAGTTGCTTTTTGCCTTTGGAAATAAGATAAAAATTACCATTGCCTGACTTAACAACGCTGCCGTCCCGCAGTTTTATCGGGTCAGCAGGCGGGTATTTTTCTATTTCCGCGGTCAGGAGCCTAAGCGGCGGATCTTTTTTGAAATTCATTTGCCAGACAGCCTCATCCAGAATTGGATAGCGCTGGCCCTGTTTTATCAAAAACATGGCTCCAGATTCGTTTTGCGCCAAAACACCCTGGGGATAAACAGATTGTTCGGTAATCGGCTCGCCTTCCGGAAAAGCGGCTAATTTTTCTTCAGGCACCAGCGCTGGAGCAACTGGAACCGTATCAGCCAGGCGGTAGCCCAGAAGCGCCAGGGCTTGCTCACCGACAATGCGCTGTTTGGTGTTATTGCTCAAAAGATATAAAAGGTTGGAGCCGGCTCCCTTGACTATGGCGTTATTGGCAAACTCAACCGGCGCGCTGGCTTGATAATATGAAAGTTTGTTACTGGAAATAATTATGGCGTCTTCGGGCCGATAATCTTTTAGATAGATGTCAGCGCTCGCGAACTGGCGGCGTTTGTTGTTTTCAATTTTCCAGTAATTGCCGGTTTCCTGCTCAATCAGCAAAGCGCCTTCGGCAAACGGGCGTTCGGTGAAATAGCGGCTCCAAACCCGCCAAAAAGCGTAATTGCCGCCAATGCCGGCGGGACCGCCCTGGTAAGGGGTGTAAATGTAAAGATTGGCCGTGGCTTGGTTGGCTGGCTTGACTTTAAAACCGTCAGTGGTTTTGGTTTCCTTGCCAACGCTATAACTAAAATACGTCCGCTCGGCATAGATTCTTTGCGTGTCAGCCGCGGCATCCAGCTGGGCGTAAATGCCGCGGTATTTTTCATTGCAGCGCTTGTTGTAGCAGGAATAGCCAGTGGCCCAATCAATCGCGTTTTGGCTGGCAGTTTCCTTTTCAATCAGCCCTTGTTCGTGCTGGAGCTTGGCCAGCAAAAATTTTTGGCTCACGCCATATTGTTTGCCAATTTCGTAAATCATCTCCGAGACTAATTTAGGAACGCCGTTGACCAAGGCCGTGACGGATTTCAAAACACTATTCTTGGCTTCTAAAAATTGCTGAATCGCGGTGCGCGACAGAGAGTTGGAATCAAACAGCTCTTTATCGGTAAAAATGTCATTAGCATCAAAATATCGCGCTTGAACCTCTTCCAGAGGCGCCATTAAAAAAGCCAAGATTAAGATGGTGGCAATAAATCTGAGCATGTAATTGCATTATAGCACAATTTACTGCCCTCTGTCACCCCTCAATTTTTCCTGGGCATCTAAAAGCGCCTGTTGGACCGCGGCCGGCTGACGGATGTTTTTTACAACCAACTTCTCCGGCGAAGCGCTGACTTGAATAGCCAAAGTGCCGTAATTAAAAACAGTCTGCCAAAACCCTTTTTTGCGATAAGAAACGTCGTTTATCTTATCGAGCAGTATCTGCGAAACCGTACGGTCGAAAAAACCCAGTTGGCTGATGTTCATTATTTTTTCCGTGGTGATGACAAACCGGCTGCCAGACCATAGCCGGTAAGTGCGTCCCAGCCAGAACAAGCCAATAACCAAGAGCACTGCCAAAAGCGCTTGGCCGGTTGGGCCCCATTTGAGTATGAGGTATAAAAAAAAGAAAGGCGAGAGAAAAACAACAGCTCCGCCCAGCCATTGCCAAAAATAGGCCAGCACGAACTGGTGATAAACTCCGCGGACGGTCTCGTTCTCTTTTAATATCGGTAAAACTTCATCGTTAGCCATAAAAAAACGGCAAAGCCACAAAAGAAAAAATCACCAGCAAGCTGATTATCACCCAGAATAGTTTGATTATTTGTTTGCGTTTCATATTATTTTATCCTTTTAACTCTTGCCAAAGAGCTTGGGCTTCTTTTTTCACCGCTCCAACTGAAGCTTCATCAGCCGCAGCCGCTGCTTTGTAGATTCTAAGTATTTTTTCCAATTGGGCGGATAAATTTTCCATAAGATTAGGCGCGGCGTCAGAGGTGGAAATAACCAGCCTGTCCCCTGCCTCAGTTATTACTCCCGCTGTCTCTTAGCGAATTATATGTTTCTTGTTTGGCTCTATTTTTTTTGTCTTGCCAGTAAAGACGGATTTCCGGGTCAAAACCGAATTTTTTCCAACCTTCTGATTCATCGCTTTCTTCTTCTCCTGTTGCTTCGTCGGCTTCATAATGTGAAAAAGCCGGAAAAGCAATTAAAGGAAAATCCGGAAACTGGGTATGCAGCCGTAAAAATGATTCTTGCGCCTGCCCGCCATAGCTTCAGCGGCGGCGGGATGTAATTCGTAGATTTGGGTCGCTTTTATCTCTTTAATACCTCCAAAAACGCTCTACTTGGTATTTCAACTTTGCCGCTGGCCAGCATCTTTTTCTTGCCCTCTTTCTGTTTTTTTAAAAGCTTCATTTTGCGCGTCACGTCGCCGCCGTACAGCTTGGCGGTTACGTCTTTGCGCAGGGCTGGAATCCGTTCCGCGGCAATGATTTTGGAGCCAATGGCGGCTTGGAGTTTAATCACGAATTGCTGTTTAGGAATTATTTCTTTAAGTTTTTCCACGGTCCTCTTGCCCACTTCATAGGCATCAGCGCGATTGACCATGATGCTGAAAGCCTCAATTATTTCTTCGGCCACTAAAATATCCAGCTTAATTACGTCAGCCGCCCTAAAGTCCAAAATTTCATAATTCAAAGAAGCATAGCCAGAGGAAACACTTTTAAGTTTATCATAAAAATCAGTTATCAAACCAGCCAAGGGCACTTCAAAGTGCAAGATAACTCGGTTTTCATCAAGATATTCGGTTCTGCCGAACAAGCCATGCTTAAGCTGGACTAAAGACATGATCGGGCCAATATACTTCACTGGAGTGACTATTTCCACCTTGGCCCAAGGCTCGCGGATTTCGGTTATTTTAGAGGGATCAGGCAGTTCCAATGGCGAGTGGATAGTAAGAAAAGTCCCCTCTCCCTTCAAGGGAGAGGGTAGGGTGAGGGTTGGATCAGCTTGGATGACAATCTGAGTTCCTCCACTCCTCACCCTAACCCTCTCCTCTGGGAGGAGAGGGGATTTAATCTCAACCTGGTAAGCCACTGAGGGAGTGGTTATAACCACACTGACGCCATGCTCCCGTTTTAATCTTTCAGCAATAATTTCCATGTGCAGCATGCCTAAAAAGCCGCAACGGAACCCAAACCCTAGCGCTGGCGAATGTTCGCTCTCAAAAGAAAGAGCCGCGTCCGAAAGCTTAATCTGGCTCACAGCCTCGCGCAGTTTGGGATATTCCTCGCCTGTTTCCGGAAAAAATCCGGCAAAGACCATGGGTTTTACCTGTTTATACCCCGGGAGCGCGCTGGCCCGGTCAGATGACCGGGTGACAGTATCACCCACCCGCGCTTGCGCCACTTCTTTAAAGCCAGTAACAATATAGCCAATTTCCCCGGCTTCAAGTTTATTAGTTGGAGAAAATTTAGGCTTAAAAATTCCGACTTCTAAAACATGGCTTTCTTTGCCAACTCCCAAAAGATGCACCTGGTCGCCTTTTTTAATCTGGCCGTTAACCACCCGCACAAAGACCACCACCCCGCGGTAATCATCATATTTGGAATCAAAAATAAGAGCCTGCAAGGGCTTATCCTTATCTCCGGTCGGAGCTGGCACGCGCTCAATCACGGCATCCAGAATTTCAGCCACGCCCTCCCCGGTTTTGCCGGAAGCGGTTAAAATTTCTTCCTCTTTACAGCCCAATAATTTAATTAATTCTTGTTTGGATTTTTCCACATCAGCATTTGGCAAGTCAATTTTATTAACCACTGGAATGATAGCCAAATTCTGCTCCACCGCCAGATACAGATTAGCCAAAGTCTGCGCTTCCACGCCCTGCGATGCGTCCACCAGCAGAATCGCCCCCTCTACAGCTTGAAGAGACCTAGACACTTCGTATGAGAAATCCACGTGTCCAGGAGTGTCAATGAGATTAAGAATAAAAGTTTGAGGAAATTTTGCAACATACTCCATTCTTACTGGTTGCAGCTTAATAGTTATTCCCCTCTCCCGCTCCAAATCCATGTTATCCAGAATCTGGTCCCGCATTTCGCGCTTAGGCACGGTGTTGGTCAATTCCAAAAACCGGTCCGCTAAAGTGGACTTGCCATGGTCAATATGGGCGATGATGCAGAAGTTGCGGATATTATTCATAAAGTAATTGTCATCTCGAGCCTCGGCCTGAGCAGCCTTAAATGCGACGAGCGTCTATCTGCCATCAAGATGTTAATTGCCTTATACTTGGCGAGGCGAGGAGATCCCCTGATAATTGCACGAACCATGGGATCCTCTCGCCCCTCGACGCTCGATTCATTGATTTCTGTTCAGTCGTTTGCCTTACCCGTGGTTAATAGTGTACTCTATTGGGGGCTCGGGATGACACTATTTTATTTCTTGCTAAAGCGAAGTTCCTCCATCCCCACCAACTTACCCAAAACCAAATAGACCGTCAATCCCACCGCGCCCGCGGCTCCGGCCTGCAATAAAAGTCCGACCGCCGTGTGGGTGTTCACTGCCGGCCCTACCAGATACAGGGCCCCGTAAAGCGACCAGCCGGCGATAATTGAGAGCAGGCAGATGATTAAAGTGGAACGAAAAATCGTTTGATCATCTAAATTTCCCAAGCGATGATGCAAACAAAGCCACAGCCCGGCCACGTTGAACAAGCTGACCAAAGAAAAACTCAAGGCCAAGCCGGCAATGCCCATTTTGGCGCTCAAAGGAAAAGCCAGAAATATATTCAAGGCTAAAGCCAGGATGCTGATAGCCACCGGAGTTTTGGTGTCTTGCAAAGAATAAAACACGCGGGCGATTAACGGAATTAAACATTGGGCAAACAGAGAAATTGCAAACAGGCTTAAAGTCCGGGCCGTCAAGATGGTGGCTGTCCAATCAAACTGGCCAGCCCCTAAAACCAGCCGCACAACGTGCGCCCGCAGCAAAATCATAAAAATGGAAGCTGGAATGGCAATGGCGAGCAGGCGCCGGACTGCCTGGGAAAAAGAAGCAATTAAACGCGGAATGTCCTGCTTAACCCAAGCTTCAGAAAAAATCGGGAAATAAGCCAAAGAAAGCGGAATGGCAAAAATGCCAATCGGCACATTCTGCAGATTATTGGCCGCGTTGAATATAGCCACCGAGCCCACCGGCAAAGTGGAGCCAATGATGGTATTAACCACCTGGTTAATCTGGCTGATGGCCAAACCAAAAGTGCGCGGCAGCATCAATTTTTCTATTTTTTTAACTCCAGCGTTGCGCCAGGAAAACAGAACTTTATATTTAAATCCCAGTTTGGCAATGCTTGGAAACTGGACAAAAAAATGCAACATAGCTCCCAAAACCACGCCCCAGGCTAAGCCTTCAACTCCAAACCAGGGCACTAAAATCAGGATGCCGGCGATTATTCCCAGATTATACATCACCGGCGCCAAGGCAAAGGCGGTAAAGCGCTTAAAAGCGTTCAAGATGCTGGAAGCCACGTTGGAAAGTCCGAGGAACAAAATGCCGATGAGCATGATGCGGGTCAGCTCGGCCGTGGCCAGTCTTTTTTGGAGTTCAAAACCCGGAGCAATAATCTGAACTATCTCCGGGGCAAAAATAAAAGCCGCCACTCCAAAAACAAAAAGTATCAGCAAGGTGGTGTTAAGCACCGTATTGGCAATGCGCCAGGCCTCTTTTTTATCTTTATGCCAATACTCCAGAAATACCGGAATAAAAGCGGCCGAGAGCGCGCCCAGAATCAAGGTGTTGAATACCAAATCCGGCAATCTAAAAGCGGCATAGTAACTATCCAAAACATCGCCAGCCCCAAAAATGCTAAAAAGCAACCGGTCGCGCACCAGACCAAGTAGCCGTGAGAGCAACGAAAAAGCGGCAATGATTATCGCGCCGCCAGTGATAGTGTGGGTTAATTTATGCTTGAGTGATGTAATCATGCAAGGGCACACTTTTAAATTCCCTTTCCTCAATAAAAAATCCTGTCAATGATACTACAGGATTTTTACTTATTTTAGCCAATTAGCCAAAAAGTAAATATTAACCTGTTGTTTTCTCTAATTTTTCCCGCAATTCACCCAAAGGCTCTAAATAATCTTTAAGATGGCTATAGATTTTTTCAGCCGTCTCCTCGTTGTAAGTATGGACCGTCAGATTCCTGTCCTCCATCATCTTAAGCCAAAGCGGGTTATCAGCCACCAAGCCGAATTTAAAAGCTTCTTCCAAACATTGCTTGGGCGAGCGGCAGACGATGTTTTGGACGCGCAAAAACTGCTGGATTGATTTCCAGGCGAGTTCCACGGTAAATTCAAACCGCTGGATTGCCGCGTCGCGGGCAATGATCGTTTTTTGGACCTGCAGCACTTCTTCCAATCTCTGCAGGGATTTGCCGAAAGAAGCGATGATTTCGTTCATAATTTTAGGGCGTGATTTAAAACGTTTTTTCTAAACTCTTCGCCGGCGGCCCTCAAGTCAACAATGTCAATCTTGCGCAAAGTCGGCAGGCCCTGGGCGGCTGATTTAATTTTCATCATTGTTTCCCAGGGCACTTCCGCTTGACCCAGAATCCCTATGTCCAAATCGGAGGCGGGAAGGGCCTGTCTTTTGGCCCAAGAGCCAAAAAGAAAAATTTCACAATCAGCCGGCAGCTGTTGTTTGATGATTTCCGCGACTTGGTTGATTGTTTGCTCTCGGTCCATAACTGTTTTTAGTCTAGCGGGTTTATTTGTTTTTGGCAAACAATAGAGCAAACCCGCTGTCTTTGGCTAAAATTCCCGTAAAAATAGCCAGTCCAGGCGCGCCGGTTTGGAGCGTGGCTTCACCGGTTATTTTCTTCCACTCAATCCCCCATTGTTCCGGATATTCAACCGTAACTTCATAATCAATCGGCCTGGCGCCGGCCTGTTTTTGAATAAGCAAGCTATAACCGCCGCGCGCTTTGGCATCATAAGGGTTGAACGGCTTTATCTTGAAAGGCAGGCGGTAACGAATGGTGGCAATGGCTGTATTGCCGGGATTAACCTGCAGCCAGTTGCCAAAAACAGTTTTGCCGAACTCACTATTAATTCGGGTGCCGCTCGCTTCATCAATTATAACCTTACCCTCAATTTTAGAAAGCTCTTCGTCCGGCAAGTAGTTAGGTTCGGCTTTTTCGAACGAGCTCGCAGCCGGCGGATTAAAGCCGCTGGCGGAAATAAGCTCGCTCCCCTCGGGCGCATAGACCCGCGCAAAATCAACGTTGTTGAATTTTTCAAATCGGTCGCCAGGGTCGCCGCGGTGATGGCGCTTTATAACCAGTTTGACTTCGGTCTCGCCATTCTCGTCAATCATCACTGTCTGTTTCCAAGATTCTTCTATCACTCCATCGGTTTTTCCGCCCCCGATATTGGCGTGAATGACTGAAAGATAATCAAGATCAGCGGCGACAATCGTTGGCTCCCAACCCCGGGAAATAAATTCCTGGTTTAATTTTTGGTCGCGGAAATAGAATAAAATTTCCTTTTCAGCCACGCCCTGTTGCACCAGGCCGAACAAATTTATAAACTGGCCAGCGGTCGAAGCCAGTATCTTATCAATTACTTTTGGCGCCAACTCCCCGATGTATTGCTTCGGCTTATTTTCTTTTTTATCGTATTTCAGTTCCACCGCGGCCTGGATGGCCTTAATGACATTATCAGCCGTTAAAGTGTCTTTATATTCCGGAAATTCAACTGGGCCCAAAATAGCCAATAACTTTTGCAGCACCGTGGCTTGCACCGCGATTACCCCGTCAACCGAAGATTCACCCGAATTTTCCAAAAACCAGGCCACTTTTTCGGCCGAAGTGGGCCAATCCGGGTACCAGTTGGCATCTTGCAGCTGCCAATGGGCGTTGATTAAAGAAAGCGGCTTGGGCGAGAGAATTTGCTTGGTCAAATAACCTTGAAAATCGTAAGAACCGCCACCTGGAACTTCAATCTTGCTGACGCGGCCGTTATGAACCGTTACCAAAGCCAGGCTGCCGATAAAGCCGCCGGCTGGCCGGAGTTCGTTGTTGTTCTGGAAAAGTACGGCATAGCGGCGTTCGCCCCGGCCGCCTAAAATTTCGGTTAGCTGGCCGGCCAAGCCAACAAACTCAATAGTGGACTGTTCAATGGCCGGCAGCAGCTCGCGCATGGCCGCAAAGCGCTCGCGGTAGGTTTCGGGAATTAAATTCGCGTCCACTCCGGAGAGCTCTTCCCGGGCCCGGCGCAAGTGCGGGGCCGAGAGGGTTAATGACGAAGACAGGTTGTTGATGGCTGAGATGACCTCGCCTTCTCTTTTAGTCTGGCCGACAAACGGAGCAATGGCCGCGGCAATGTATTGTCCAGCCTGAGTTAATTCCTCGCCCGCAGTGAGTAAGGCCTCGGCTCCCTGGCCCTGGGGCGTCAGTTTCAAGATGCCGCGCAACACTAAATTGACGTCATTCAGTGAATCGCGCGCTTCGGAAAACTTCAACCTGGCTTCTTGCAAAGGCGCGGTGGCGCCGCTGGCTTGGCCTAAAGCCGCCAGGGCCTGCCGGGCTGAGCCTAAAACTTGGCCGCGCCAGAGCCGCACCTCCGCGGCGCTTTGGGATATGAATTTAAGAGGCGCCAAAGCAATCAATCCTAAAACCATCATCATTAAAGCGCGCTTTAAAAAATAGATGGGCGCGCGCGCTAAAGCCGAAATAAAATTCTTTACAATCCACAAAATCTCTTTTAGGCCTCGCTTGAGGACGTTGCCGCCAGAAGCCATCAGGTGATAAACGACCAGGCAAATTAAGCTCACTAATTTTAGAGGTATGACTATCGTGGCCTTAATTAAAGTTATTAGGCCTAAAAAAGTTTCTTTAATGAGCCAAATAATCGCGCGTCCGGCCCAGAGGCCTACTCCGGCCGCGAGCTGGCTCGCTTTTTCAATAATTTTTAACAAGAGCTGGATTAAAAGCAAAAAGCCCAAAGGAATGGAAAGAATAAATTCAAACAGCCAGACTAGAACCCCGGCCGGCAGCCGCTTAAACAGCTTGAGCGCGTCCGTTGAACTAAATTTTGCCCGCTCTTGGCGCAAAAAATCAACCCTCACCTTTTGAGCGCGGTCTTTATAAAGGCTCCCAGCTTCTTTCCGCAGGCGTTCAACCTCGCCCAGCCATTCGCCAGACTCGGTTTTGCCGTTCTTGGCAGTTGGCTTTTCTGAAGCCAGCTTAACTACGTAAGGCGAACGCTTATGCTTGGCCTGTTTCACTTTTACAGTCTCAACAGCCATAAACCCTTTTTCGTTTTTGATGATTTTTTCCTCCCAAAATCCTTGCCGAGCCACCTCATCGGCCAGTTCTTTCTCGTGGAGTGTTTTTTTATGCTCAAAACCCCGTTTTTTGACTAAAGTTCCGTAATCGTCATGATGACTGACGTTTTTGGTAATTGAAAATTGCAGATGGCTGGATTCATCTTTTGGTTTTTTTTGTTGGGCAAGAGTGGCTGAAGTTTTTGAAGCCATTTTTGTGATTTTCTTATTCTTAATTATAACATAAACCGCAAGTCAAACAAAATCCCGCCCTCCCGCAAATGCGGGACAGACGGGATTTTAATGCTCAAACTTAAACTAACAAACTTATTTAGAAGGCTGGACTGGTAGTCATAGGAACAGCCTGGCCTCCACCGCCTGAATTTCCAGTAAAGCCCTCGGGAATTACCACGTTAATTCCTTGGCCTTGTTTGACAGTTGGCATATAGAAGCTCTGGCCTTGGTCAGCCATCATGTTTTGCAGGTCCTGAAGCTGCATCCAAAAGTCTTCAGCCAAGAACCTTACTTCTTCGTAATCAACCGGGCGCGCGGCCATGGCGGCTTTTAATTCCGGCAAAGCGGCTTTAACCGCGGCCACCATTTCTTTTAATGTTGCGATCATTTCCTTATCCACGCCTTTCTTCTTTTCCATGGTGCGGATTTTGGACTCAATCTGTCTTATTTGCCTGTTAGCTTGCGTTAACCCTCTGGTTACGTTGCTGACCATGTCTAGGAAAGAAACCTGGTTCCAAAATTCCTCGGTGTCGCTATAGAATTCTTGCACTAAATCCAAGGCTCCTTCGGGGTCGGTTTTAGCCAAAGCCTTGATTTCAGCTACGCGTTTAACCATGTCGTTGAATAATGCTCCCACCTCTGCTAGCGGCTCGGCTAATTCCGGGCGCTTCTTGGCCGCTTTTTGCACGCGAGTGAAGTTAGCGCGCATGCTCTTAACATCTCTGTCCAGGTTTTTAATCATGTGAACCAATCGCTGTAATTCACCCAGTTTCGGACCCCATTCCTGCATAATCATGCCAATATCCTGCATATCGCCCATCAACTCCTGAAATTCATCCATGTCCTTGGAGGCTTTTAGTTTAGCCACTAAAGCCGGCGCCGCGGTTAAAGCATTCGTAAGTTCAGCCGGAATGCCCACCCCGCTCTTTGCCAATTTGGTTTTCATCTGGTTCACAAATTTTGTCATTTGAGTCACGCCTTTGGCAAACTGATTCATGCCTTTTTTCATCATCTGGAATTGTTGTTCCTGCATTCGTTTCTGGTCTTCCTCACTCGGTCCGCTCCATTGACCACCTGGGCCTGGCCCGCCGGGTTGTCCGTATTGATCCCCTGGTCCAGGTTGATATTGACCTTGATTGTAAGGAGGTTGTTGTTGCTGTTGTGGGGGCCGTTGGGTTGGTTGGTTTGATTTGGCTCCAGTGTAAGGTTGGCCATTGCAACTCATGCCAGTGGAAATACAAGTCCCATCGCAATTCCATTGTCCGTCCGGGCAAGTGGCGCTGTAATTTGGACAAGATGTGGAAGAGCACCAGCCAGATGACCCGGAAGAACCCGGGCACCAGAAGTAACCCCGAGTAGCACAAGTGGCTTGGTCAGTGGGCCAACCAGATGTAGAAGGGCAAGTGCTGCTGTTGGCTATACAGGCGCCATTGCACATATATTGCCCGGCCGGGCAAGATGAAGTAGTTGGACAAGGACTGGTTTGACACCAGCCAGCTCCCCCGCCTGTAGGCGTGCACCATGATTTGCCTTGGCTAGTGCAACTCGCTGAATCTGTCGGCCAGGCAGTGGGACTGCAAGTGGAGCTATTTGGTGTACAAGCCCCGTTACACATATATTGACCCGAAGGACAAGAAGTTCCTGTTGAAGTTGGACACGGAGACATTTGGCACCAGCCTCCGCTCCCGGAAGAACTTGGACACCAGACTTGTCCGCCTGTGCAAGAACCAGAATCAGTACCACCGCCGGATGGCGGACAATAAGAGTTACTCGGCATACAAACGTTATTGCACATGTATTGACCGGCCGGGCAGTAAGTATACCCGCCCGTGGTTGGACAAGGGGGGTTCTGGCACCAGCCAGTAGCGCCATTCACGCCAGGACACCAGACCTGACTACCTGTACAAGAACTAGAAGTCGGGGCCGAAGTACAGCCATTAGGACAACCAGTGGAATCCCAAGTACAGCCATTAGGACACGCACTCCAATTACAAGAAGGCGTTGTTATGTTTGGCTGTTGGTAGGAGCCTGAGCAGGAATTGGCAGCAGGAGTTGAGGATGGGCACGGCGGCATCTGGCACCACCCAGCTCCGCCACTACTAGGCGCGCACCAAATTTGGCCACCAGTACATGAGGTAGAAGTTGGTGGCGTGTAAGATGACGATGCTGAACTGCAACCATTAGGACAACCAGTGGAATCCCAAGTACAGCCGTTAGGACACACGCTCCAATTACAAGAAGGCGCCGTCATGCCTGATTGTTGATAAGAGCCGGAACAAGTTGGACCGCTGGTGGTCGGGGACGGACAAGGAGGCATCTGGCACCAGCCGCCGCTGCCGGACTGGCTGGGGCACCAAATTGTACCGCCGCCGCAAGAACTGGCATCAGTCGGCGCCGGGCAAGAAGTACCGTTAGCCACACAGCCGCCATTGCAGTAATATTGATCGCTGGTACATGAGGCTTGGGCAACCTTAACTGTTCCCAAAACACCCTCCGGGCTCAAAACCACATAATCAATAACGGTTTTGCCGTTGGGATTTGTTAATAACGAAACATGCACTGTTTTATCGTCTTGGGAATAAACCACTTGGTTCTGATTCTGCTCCTTTACCTGCCAGCATAAGCTAGCCATGCGGTCGGCGTAAAAACTCAAAATTTCTACATCCTGCGCCTTGGCCAAATATTGGCTGGCGCCGGTATCAGCAAACGAGAAGCGCTTGGCATCCGGGAAAAGAGGAATTTTTATGTCTTTGCCCAAGCCGTTAACTAAAGGCGAATTGCCCAAAGCAGAGGCCACGCATTTTGTTTCCTCGGCTGTTTTTTGCTCTTGAGGCGCGTTAATGCTGCCAAGCGCGACCACGACAGCGAAAAACGCCACCAAGAACAAACCAAGATAGAGTAGTTTTGTTTTTTTCATAAGCACCTTGCCTGCCATTTATTTTTTAGATAAAGCACTAATCTGCATTTAGTATAACACAAATAAATTAAAATCATACAGGATTGTGGATAAGTTCGTAGATGGCAGAAGTCTCTTTGACTGTTTTTTCCCAAGAAAAATTTTTTACCCGCTCATATCCTTTCCTGGTCAGTTCATCTTGAACCTGGCGCGAGCCGCCAACCAAATCCATGATTTCCGCCATATTGACAATGTCTTCCGGATTAAAATAACAAGCCGCGTCAGAGAGAATCTCGGGAATTGAGGCTGTTTTAGCGGCTACTACCGGCACCCCGCGCGCCATGGCTTCCAAGGGCGGCAAACCAAAACCCTCATAAAGAGAGGGAAAAACCAAGAATCGGGCCCCGCGGTAAAGGCCGTCCAAATCGCGCTCGCTTACTTGGCCCGTGAAAATCACACCAGCCGCGAGCTCCGGCGACATCGCAACCCCGGCCCCCTCCTCAAGTTTTTTATAAAAATAATCTTTGCGACCGGCCAGGACCAGTTGCCAATTGCGATTGAATTTAACGCGCAAAAGCTTAAAAGCTTCAAGTAATTTTTCCAAATTTTTATGCGGATAAGCGCTGCCCACATACAAAAGATACGGCTTTTTGATGTTAAAAGTACTGTTTAAGTAATCAGTAAAAGCCGGACTATTGGGCAGGCGTTCAGTGCCTAAAACCATCTTTTCCGCTCCCAGATAAGTGACCGCAATCCGTTTGGGGTCAATTTTCAAATGGCGCACAATGTCGCGCTTGGTAAAATTAGAAACAGTTATGATGCTTTTGGATTTATTGACGGCTCGCTGTAAAACCTGGCGGTAAGCTGCCAATTTCAAGCGATATTGCCAGTTGGGTAAAGTCGTGGCCCGGGTATCAGGGAAGTGCCAGACGATTAAATCGTGCACCGTTACCGCGTAAGGCACTGGACAAAAATAAGGCACGTTAATATGGGGCCAATGCATAATGTCCACTTTGGAGCGTTTGACCAGGCGCGGCATAACCCAATGCTCGCGCAAACTATACCAAGGAACGTCTGCTTTGACTGCCTTAAACTTGCCGCTGGGCGGAACAAAAGACGCGGCCGCATTGCTGCCCATAAAAAGAGTGTAACGATGGCCATCGTCTATTTTAGCCAAACCCTCAATCAAGCATTGGACATACCGGCCAATGCCGCGGTGGTAAGGTCCATACATTCGAGCGTCAATGCCGATGTGCATAAGATACAAGACACAAGAAACAAGATGCAAGCAAGAAATAATATTCAAATTAGAACGCCAAATGCCAAATGTCAAAGTTCAAGTCAATGTTAAATGACTAAATACGCA
>MHKO01000025.1:45516-47075 GCA_001818435.1 Candidatus Komeilibacteria bacterium RIFCSPLOWO2_02_FULL_48_11 | reverse complement strand
TTCAACTCTGTTTTGTTCAGGATGACGGACTCAACTTTTGTCATTAGGGTTTTGGATTTCATTTGACATTTGCCTGCCCGCCTCTGGATGGAATTTTGAAATTTGGATTTTGTTTGTATCTTGTTTCTTGTATCTTGATTATTGTTTATATGGATTCAAGCGCATTTAACGTCTCCCGCGCCGTTCTCTCCCAATCAAAATCCACTGTTCTGGCTAATCCTTCAGCCCGCAAAATCTTAGTCAGATTTGCATTGCTGGCTAAACAATGCATCGCCTCTACTATATCATCAATTCTATAAGGGTCAACCAGCAAGGCAGCATTGCCAATCATTTCTCCTAAAGATGAATTGGCCGAGGTGATAATTGGCACCCCGCAAGAAGCGGCTTCTAAAACCGGAAAGCCGAAACCTTCGTAAAAAGAAGGATAAACAAAAATACTGGCTAAATTATAAAGCCCGGGCAAATCCGAGTGATTAACATCGCAGCGCACGTGGATTTTATCCTTGAAATTAGAGCCTTTTATCCGGTGGAAAAAATCCCGGGCTTTCCAACCGCAATGGCCAACAAAGAGCAAGTGATAATCCTTGGCTTCAACTGCGTTTTGAAGCTTCCAGGCTTCCCAAGCCGCCAACGTTCCCATCGCGTTTTTGCGCGGCTCCAGAGTCCCGACTTGGAGTATATATTTTACATCCGGCAAATAATATTTATTCCGGATAGCGTCCAAAACATGCCTATCCACGATAGGCCGAAAAGTAGGGTTAATGCCGGAATAAACAGTCCGCACTTTTTTCGGAGCCAATTGATAGCGCTCCAGCAAATCGGCTCGCGTGCTTTCGGACACGGCAATAATCCTGTCCGCTTTTTGACAAAGCTGGCGCGGTTCAACCAGGCGGTGCCAAAGCCGCTGGCGGAGCGTAAAAAATTCCGGATAAAACTCAAACGATAAATCATGCATCGTCAGGACGGCCTTTGTCTCGTCCGACCAGGCGCTGTAGAGCATGGTCGGAAAAAAAAGAACGTCGCAGCCGCCAAGCAACTTGTCAATTTTTGGCCAAGCGCGGAAGCGCAAGCTGGCGTTTAAAAATTTATTGGGAAAACGATAGCGGTAAAGTTTAACATTTTCGTTTTTAGCCAGATTAGCTATAACCGTTTTAGCTTGGGGAGAATAATGGCAACGATTAACAAACAATTTAATCTGGCGCCTCTTGGCCAGCGGCAATAAGTGCTCTAAAAGATTTTTAGCATAGCCAAAAATACCCCCGCTGCCCTCGCTTAAAACTCGCGCGTCTATGCCGATAATCATAAAATAGAATTTCCAATAACCAATTTCCAATTTCCAGTAAAGCTCCAAATTCCAATATCCAATGACTTATTATTGGAATTTGGAAATTTTTAAGTTATTCTCTCCATATATTTCATCTCCACAAACCTCTGTATTTCCTGTTGGAATCTTTCTTCACTGAACTGTTGCGCGTGATCCCGGATTCTTTGATAATCCCAGTTGGCTGAATTTTTTTTAAACCGGATAACGGCGTCAGCCAAAGATTGCCAAGTTTGTT
>MHKO01000025.1:43908-45466 GCA_001818435.1 Candidatus Komeilibacteria bacterium RIFCSPLOWO2_02_FULL_48_11 | reverse complement strand
CCTCGGCCAAAAGCGATTACCGGCGTGCCGGCAGCCATGGCTTCCACGGCCGCAATGCCAAAATCTTCTTCCTGCGGATGAATAAAGCCCAGGGCGCCGGATAGCAATCTTTTTTTCTCGGGCTCGCCAATCTGGCCGGTAAAAGCAATGGTTGGTCCGGCAATCTTTTTTAAGCGAGCCTCTTCCTCGCCATCGCCGATTATTGCGAGCGGCATGTTGAGCCGGTTAAACGCCCTAATGGCAATGTCCACTTTTTTATAAGGCCGCAGCCTGGAGGCGATGACAAAATAATCGCCTTTGTCAATAAGCGGGTAGTTATGAATGTCCACTGGCGGATAAATTACCGTGCTGGCGCGATTATAATACCGTTTAATGCGGCCAGCGACAAATTGAGAGTTAGCAACAAAATAATCAACCCGGGAAGCTGCCAGCTGGTCCCAGATTCTTAGCCAATTAAGCACCAGAGGCAGTAATTTTTTAATCATGATTCCGCCGCCAAGTTCCAAATCGTTAACGTAAGTATTGGCATCGCTCCACAGGTAACGAGTGGGAGTGTGACAGTAGCAAACATGAAGCGAGTGCGGCGGGGCAATGACGCCTTTGCCAAAAGCGGAAGCAGAGGAAATAATCACGTCAAAAGAGGACAAATCAAGCGCCTCAATGGCGGCCGGCATGAGCCAAAGATACCAGCGAAGATGCGCCAGCGCCAAAGGCAGTTTTTGAATAAAAGACGTTTGGATGTTAAGGTCGCCGAAAAAATCACTAATTTTTTTAGGGTCATGCGCCAGCGTGTAAAGCGGGGCCTTGGGCCAAATTTTGTGCCAGGCCAAAACCACCCTCTCGGCTCCCCCAATTTGATTCAAGTGGTCGTGGACCAAAGCGACATTCATAATTTTAGGCGACGTTCTTGCGGCTTAAAACAACAAAAGGCGTGCGCAGAAGAATTTGCAAATCAAGCCAAAAACTCCAATTCTCAATGTAGAAAATATCCAAGCGCTCTTCTTCGGCAAAATCCAAATCCGACCGGCCGGAAATCTGGGCTAAGCCGGTTACCCCGGGTTTGATGGTTAAAAGCCGCTTTTGATTAGGCGTGTAATGCCCGACTTCTTCCGGCTCATGGGGCCGGGGCCCGACCAAGCTCATTTCCCCTTTTAAAACATTCATAAAATTCGGCAACTCGTCCAAACTCCAAGCCCGCAAAAATTTTCCCGCTTTGGTAATGCGCGGGTCATTATGCATTTTAAAAAGCGGTCCCCCGGCGCGTTCGTTAAACGGCAGGAGCTGCTGTTTAATATCGTGCGCTCCCACTATCATGGAACGGAATTTGTACAGTTTAAAGCGCTCCCCGCCTTCACCGACGCGCGTCAATTTAACAAAAACCGGGCCCGGGTTGTTGAGTTTGATAATCAATCCAACCGCAGCCGATAACGGCAGTATAAAAACTAAAGCCGCGAGCGAGCCGAAAATATCCAGCGTCCTTTTGACAATCCGGCCCCAGCCGTCTAACGCCGTGCGTTTGATTTGAATAACCGGCAAACCGCCCAAAGTCAGCATCTCA
>MHKO01000025.1:22760-43875 GCA_001818435.1 Candidatus Komeilibacteria bacterium RIFCSPLOWO2_02_FULL_48_11 | reverse complement strand
ATGTAAGCGAACTCCAAATGATACTCCTGGCAAAATTGCCACAGCCGGCCAATGTCGGCGCGGCTGTGGGAACTGTCGGTATGAATAATCATGTCCGCGTTTTGTTCTTTGGCCAAATTCAGAAGCATGCCAAAAGATGATTGGTCAAGATTTTTAAAGCGCCGCACTATTTTATAACCCGAGGCCGGGTCAGCCTCAATTGAACGCTCTAAAGCATAAGTGGCGTTGGTGTTGCCAATCAGGACCACGCGCCAGACGCCAATTTGTTTTTTTAATAAAGAACGCTGGATGCGGCGGATAATCACCCGACCCAAAAAAACAAAAACAATGCTTACAAGATAACCCGCCAAAACCAGGAAGCGGGAACCAAAAAGTTCATGACGGAAAAAAATAATAAGCACAATGGCTACCAACCCGGTGGAACAGCCCAGCACCACCCGGCCGAATTCTTGCGTCAGGCGCACCGTGGCCCGGATAGTGTAGAGTTGGGCCAAAGCGAAAATCGGCAGCCAGATTAAAGCCGCCGCTATTACGACCCGCAAATAGTCACCCAAGGTGATGTTAAAAACCACCGGGCGCAAAGCTGTGGCCCAGTGGCTGTAACGGACAAAATACACTGCCAATGCGGCCCCTAAAATCATGGCAAAATCAACCGGAACCAGAAGAAAACTGAAAAATAATTCCGAACGTTTCATGACTATACTTTACCACTTTGTGTCGTCTTTTATAAGCTCTTTACCTTACAACAAAAATAGAGTTGTGTAAATTCTTGACAAGGCACTTTATTCATGATATTCTCTAAACGCACTTTACAAACTAATAACAGTCAGGGAGATTAGACAACTGCCATCCGTCGCGTAAAGCTATGGATGGAGGAAAGTCCGAACACCTCCGCCATAATGGCGGAAAAAAGGTAATCGCTAACAGCGACCGGCATAAGTTGATACGAGAGGTCTCTCGAGAACTTTCGTGCTGACAAAACTAGGGCAAGTGCAACAGAGAAAAAACTGCCGATGAATCTCGCTTGCGAGAGAACAGGCACAAGGTGAAACTGTGGGGTAAAAGCCCACATGCTGGCATGGCGACATGCCAGAAAGGCAAACCCTACCTGGTGAAAGGGCGAATTTGGTAGCCCGCATGACCTCGCATGCAAATGCGAGGCTAGAGAGATGGTTGTCACTGATTTTGTTTGCGAGCGAAGCGAGTAATTACAAAATCGTGATCCGCCTTTGGCGGATCCGTACCCGCCAGAGGCGGGTGCTCGATTTCGTAGCCTCGCTATCGCTCGGACGAAATCGGCACAGAATTCGGCTTATCAATTTCCCTGGCTGTTACTAGTTTATAAGATTCAAAAATACCCCGCAATATGCGGGGTATTTTTATACTGCTGAATCCAGCGCTTTATTCACCAACTCATCCGCTTTTTTGTTTTTATGGCGCAAGACATGGCGCAAAGTGTGCTTTTTAAATTCAGGCAGCAGATTCCAAACTTTGATAAACAGCGGTCCCAGATTTTTGTCGCGCACCTTGTATTCTTGTTTCAGTTGCTTGATGACAAGCTCGCTGTCCATTACCACGCTGACTTCGGTTGCCCCCAGTTCTTTGGCAGATTGCAAACCAGCGATCAAAGCATGGTACTCGGCTTGGTTATTGGTGGCGACGCCGATATATCTTGAAATTTCTTTGACGATTTTATTCTTGTCATTCAAAATAACCGCGCCAATTCCGGCTGGTCCGGGATTGCCCCTGGCTCCGCCGTCAGTGTAAATAGTGAGTTTCATAAAAGGGGTTTTTAGTTATTTTTTCTTTATATCCTGTATCTTCAATTGTATCTTTTTATTCCCTTTCCACTCATTGACTTCCACTTCATAAGCAATGTCAATTAAATCTCCGGGACGGAGTTTGGCGCCCCACTCCTCGCCAGTGCCGAAGCTCACGGCTTCAAACATAACGCGTTGCTGTTCTAAAACCAAGCGCAGATGTTTGCCGTCGTTGCCTATAGTATAGGCCTCGCGCACGCCCACGCTAAAACTGGCAAAACGCGGGCGCGGATTGCCGATTCCAAACGGAGCCAGGCCTTCAATTTGTTCAACTAGATCCCAAGTAATATCTTTGAAAGAAAGTTCCAAATCCAGGTGCAGCGCTTTTATTAAATCCTCATCAGCAATAACTTTAGCCGCCTCCTCGTTCATGGCTTTGCGGAATGGCTCCAATGATTCTTCGTCTTTTAATGTAAAGCCGCAAGCCGCGGCATGGCCGCCAAAGTGCGATAAATATTCGCTGGCCGAAACCATGGCCGAGGTGATGTTAAAACTCTCAATGCTCCGACCCGAGCCCACCAGCCCTTTTTCAGTGCGGGTTAAAACCAAAGAAGGCCGGTGATATTTTTCGGTGATTTTGCCGCTCACCAGGCCCACCACCCCAACCGGCCAATCCCGGCCCACGGCCACCAAAACTAGGCAGTGTTGCGCCTGCTCTCCCACCTGCTCTAAGGCTTCCTCTAGAATTCTTTCGGTTTCAGCCTGGCGCTCGGTGTTGGTGGCATTCAATATCTTAGCCAGTTCAGCCGCTTCAACTGGATCAGTGCTGGCCAATAATTCATAAGAAGTGTTGGCATGGTCAATGCGGCCAGCCGCGTTAAGGCGCGGCCCGATTTTAAAACCCACGTCATATACCCCCAGCTCGCCCGGCGCTCCAGCCATGGCTTTAATAAGTTCTTGCAAACCCAAGCGCTTGGTCTTGTTTAAAACAACCAGCCCAAAGCGCGCCAGCACTCGATTTTCGCCGAGCAGGGGCATCATGTCCGTAATCGTGGCAATGGCCGCCAAATCAAGCAGCCATTTTTCCTTGCCAGCGGGCAAATCAAAGGCTTTCCAAAGAGCTTGCCCTACTTTAAAAGTTACGCCCACGGCCGCCAGCTGTTTGAAAGGATAAGGCTCGCTGGTTAAATGAGGATTAAGAAAAGCGATTGCGCCTTTGGGAATTTGCGGCGGTTCTTCATGATGGTCGCAGATAATGACGTCCAGACCTTTTAATTGGGCATACTCGACTTCCGCCACATTGCTTGAACCGCAGTCAACCGTAATGATAAGTTTTGCGCCTTGAGAAGCAATGTAGTCTATGGCCGGATTGTTTAATCCATAACCTTCCCGTTCGCGATGCGGGATATAAACATCCACTTTTTTGACCCCAACAGTACGGAGTGTTTCCGCCAGTAAAGCGGATGAACACACTCCATCAGCATCATAATCTCCGTATATAAAGATGGAGTCGCCCGAATTCACGGCCTGCCGGATTCTGGATACTAATTTCTCCATGTCGCGAAAAATAAACGGGTCATGCAAATCCTCGTACTGCGGATTTAAAAAATGGTCAATTTCCTCTTGGGAAGCAAGGCCGCGGTTAAAGAGCAATTGCAAAATAACCCGATGAATATCGGGAAATTTTGACGCTTTGTCTTCATCTATTGTTGGCGCGATTTTCCAATTCAACATTTGTGTTATTGCCATTGCGAGGAGCACTAGCGACGAAGCAATCCCAGAATTAATCTCGGGATTGCCGCCCAAAGGGTGGCCAGCCTCTGGCTGGCTTCGCTTCATCCGCCGAGGAGGCGGATTCGCTCGCAATGACATCTATTTATATTTTCCTTATTTTATGTTTTTTCTTTCTTAAGACTTGTTTTAATTCATCCAAGCGCAAAATGCCGGCCTGGGCCCCAATGGCTCCGAGCACGCTTTCGGCGTTGTGCATGGCCGTCTCCAAAGCATAAGGAACATTGGCCATCTTAGTCATTAAAAGTCCAGCCACAAACCCTGAACCAAACGCGTCTCCGGCGCCGGTGGATTCTTTTACCACCAGATTCTTGTCAGCGCTGATGTGAAGCATTTTTTGCTTGTCAGCGTAATAAGCTCCGTCTTGGCCATCGGTAATAATTGCCATTTTCGGCCCCCAGTGCAACAAAGATGTTAAAAGCAGGCCTATGTTATCTTCTGTCTGGCTGTCTTCGCCTCTCAATAACCCCAAGGCTTCGTCGCGGTTAACCTGAAAAACGGCACAGTGCTTTAAAAAACGGCCCAAAAACCCAAAACCCGCGTCCAATTGATCGGAACCGGGGTTCCAAGCCCAGTTGATTTTTTTGCTTTTGACAAAGCCGGCAATTTTTTCCAAAGTTTTCGGCCAGTTGCCGCCTGTAAGCGAGGTTGCGTAATACCAGTCTGTACTAGTCACCCCGCTTCTGGCCGAAGGAAAAGACAATAAACCATTTGCTCCCTGCTCCGCAATTATCACGTGTTCGCGCTCCTCCCCGGCTTCAATAATAACCGAAAAGCCGGTGTGCCGCGTGCTATGATGACTGACTAAATCCAAACTTAGGCCCTCATGGCTCATATTATTGGCAATGGCTTCAGCCGTGTCATCGCAACCCAGAGAAACCACGCTCGCAACCTTAAAACCCAAACGGCCGAAAGTAATGGCGCAATTTTGCGCCCCGCCGCCAAAAGCCAGGGCTGAGCGCTCGGCGTTTACTTTGGCTTTGTATTCCAGGGCCAAAAGTTCGCGCCGCGTGGCCTCGCCGGAAGGATTATCAAAAATAATCACGTCATCGTCTTTGAGCCATAAAAAAATGTCCCGCACCGCGGAGCCGATGGTAATGACGTCATATTTACGCTTAGGCGCCATAAAATAAAAAAATTAAAGCCAGCCGCGCCGGCGGAAATAAATCATGATGCAAGCAATAGCCAGCAACACGCCTCCAAAAAGCAGCCAAATGGAATTAGGATGGTCGACAAAAGGCAAGCCTTCAACATTCATGCCGTAAAGCCCGGTTAAAATGGTCATGGGCAGGAGGGAAACGGAAATTACGGTTAAAAGCTTAATGACTTCATTGGTGCGCTGGGAAATAAGCGATTCATTGACATTGTGCAGGCTGTTCATGACGTCCACGTGGCTTTCGGTTATCATTTGCAGGCGCTGGAGCGTGTCATTAATATCGTCGTAATAGATATTCAGGGCCGGGGGCAAATATGACAAGTCGTTGGTGCGCACCAGCAAAGAAATAGCCAGTTGCTGGGGATAAATTATGCGTTTTAAGCGTATCAGATTGCGTTTGACGAAAGCAATTTTCTGTAAAGTCGTTTTTTGCATCTTTTCACTGTAAATTTCTTCCTCGATGTCGTTAATCTGGCCGCTGATTTTTCTCACTCTGGGCCAACAATCATCAGTCAAAGCGTCTAATAGCTTATAAAGCAAAAAAGCGCCATCCTTGCCCATAATCTCCTCCTGGTAAGTTTTGTCTTTTTTAGCCTTCTGAAAAATGCGTTTCAAAATATTGTTTTCGCCTTTGGAAACCGTAATCAGGTAGTTTTCGGACATAAAAATATCCACTTCAAAAACATGAATGCTGTCGCCGTTTTGCTCGGCCGGAAAATGAAAAATACCGAACAAATAGTCGGAATAAAAGTCAACTTTCGGCTGTTGCGGACCGGCCTCGACGTCTTCAAAATCCAAGGGATGAAAAGAGAAATTTTTGTGTAAAAAAGCAATAGCCTCCTGACTATTGTCGTCAAAATAATGCCAAGTTAAATTAGGGCGCTCGATGTGTTGTTCCATAATTATTCGTCTTTTAGTTTTGGTAATTTATTGAAAATAATAAGCAGAACCAAAACCGCGCTTCCCAAGGCCAAAATACCTAAAATCGCCTGAAGCCAGATATTTTGAATGTGCCAAAAACTAATGACTATCCCGGTTTCCGCCGCCCCGACTCCGCCAGCCGAATCGCTGGCCGAAAGAGTAACTTTGTATTTTCCCCATTTGGGAAACGCGTGAATCGGCTCTTGAGCGTCGGAAAGACTGCCGTCGCCAAAATCCCAAAGATAAACATGGTCATTGTTCAAGCCAACCGCCTGAAACTCCCAATTTTTCCAGCTGACGCGATTTTTAGCAATGGAAATTTCCAAATTTCCCTTGGCTTGAGCAATCTGGGGCAAAAGAAGAAAAGTTATAATTATCAGCCACTTCCTACCCATATTTAAAATTATGATACCATATAGTCGGTAAAAATTATAGGGGACCTTGATTGGAAGTCCCCTAAATATTTACAAAAGATTTATTGTTTTTCTGCCGCTTCGGCCGCAATTTTATTAACAGTGATATTCTTGAGCGGACGGTCGCGGCTATCGCGCTCCGCGCCGGCAATGGCCGTAACTACGTCCATACCATCCAAAACTTGGCCAAAAACCGCGTGCTTGCCGTCAAGCCAGGGCGCGGCATCAGCGGTGACAATAAAAAACTGGGAACCATTGGTGTCTGGTCCGGCATTGGCCATGGCCAAGCTGCCGCGCACAAGCTTACGGGAATTAATTTCATCTTCAAACATGTAGCCCGGACCGCCAGTGCCGTCATTCAAAGGATTATCGTCTTTGGAAAGCGGGTCCCCGCCTTGAATCATAAAATCCGGAATCACGCGGTGGAAAGTTGTGCCCTCGTAAAATCCGGCTTCAGCCAGCTTCACGAAATTAGCCGCGGTTTTGGGCGCGTCCTGCGGCCAAAGCTCCAGCCTGATATTGCCCTTGCTCGTCTGCAAGGTAACAATGGTTTTTTCTTGTTCCCTCTCCGGCGTGGTGGTGGCCATAGGCTTTTCAGGTTCAATTACTGATATTGGATTCGGCGCTGGCGTCTGTTCTTTTTGCGAAAACGCAGATTCCTCTTTTTTAGCGCAAGCTGTACCGAGGAAAGTAATAGCAAGTAAGAGAATAAGTATTTTGTACTTGGGCATATGTTTATTTTGTCATCCCGAGGCGTCAAAGGACGCGCTATAAGCAGTGAACGCGGCAAACAAAGTAGCGTGATTAATGGCCTCTCCTGTTTGGGGCTCGGGATGACAATAAGTTTATTACTTAAACTTTACCGGAATACTCACCAAATCCTGCACCGCGCCGTCTTTGGCGCTGTTAGAATACACTTCCAAGGTGCCGCTGTCTATTTTGGGCGTGTCAAAAAGCAAGAGCTCGCCAAAGTCGCCGAATTGACTCGGGTCGGGAGCTGTATAAGTCACGGTCTTTTTAGTTACCTCTTTACCATCCCCATCTTTTAAAACCATTTGAAAAGTTGATTCAAAAGTCCTGGCCTGGCCTTTTACCAGCATTGGGCTTGATACTAAAGAGTTAGGCTGGGGCTGGGTAACTTTAATATTTCCCGACTCGCTGACGATCGGCTCCCCGGCTTCGAGCACAGGCACGTCTTCAGTCGGCGCTTCAGGTAAAACGACTGGAGGTTCTTTGCCGGCCTGCTTCCAGCCCAGAATAAGAATTAAGGTGATAACACAGACTGTAATCCAAATGTATTTTGTCATAGGTTTATAGCCGTCACCCCGAGCTTGTCGAGGGGTCTCGTGGATAACCGATGAGATCCCTCCACTCGCCCTGCTGGGCTCGGTCGGGATGACGATGGGGTTAAAATGCTCCAATTTCTTTCTTAAGAGTCTCCTCTACTGTATACGAATCCAAAGTATAAATCAACTTCCCATTCTCCCGCGCTACGTAATATTCCTCTTTGTCTTTAATTTTATCACCCACAATCAGAGCATCCTTTTCGCCGGTTTCAAAAGTCAGTTCAATGCGGATATCCAGTTTCTTGCTTTCCAGGCCCGCGTCTTTGCGGCTTATTTGCTCATCGATGTTTGAAGCGTATAAATCCGAGAGCTTAACCAATTCTGGCCCCACTTTCTCGTCAGATGACGGGGTGGAAATCGGGCTTATCTGGCGCCAGCCGTCTTTGGTTTTAAGAAGCGAGATTTCCACATCTTTGTAGCGCCAGTCTATGGCCGTGACTTTTTTGGGGTCAAATATCCAAACCCGCTTGTCGCGCCAGTCAGTGCGGTTAAAAATTGGCCTGATGTTCTGGGGTACCAGATAAACATTGTCCGAATCAGCTTTGCGGATGTAGGTAAAAGTGAATCCCGGACCTTCTTTGCCAATCACCGCGTCCGCGACAAGAGTGTCGCCCTGCCAGGCTTGCAAAGCTATGCCAACTTTATCAACTTGTAATTCCTCGTGCTTGCCTTTATCGCGGCTAGCGAGCTCTCCTTTGGGCATGTTCTGCAGAATATCTTTTAAATCATCAATGTATTTTGGATTAATTAGATAATCGCCGGCGCTGGCAACAATCCAGTCATCTTTTTTCTTTTCCAAAATATTTTCATAAAGCCCGTTGGTGCCGGTGACCCGAATCTTGGTAACTTTATCAAAATTCACGCCAAAAAATGAAGCTGGATTGCGCTTATTCTTGCTAGCGGTTTGGCCTTGGTAGACGCCAAGACCAACAAGGAGTAAGGCCAGCACGCCGAGGAGGATGAAAATATTTTTGAATTTGGAGATGGGGAGGGACATATCCACAGTCTAATATTGACATTTTTTATAATAATGCTATACTGCTTAATGAAAAAAGGCTTTCGGCCGTGGTTTATATACCACACTTAGCGGAAAGTCTTTTTTCATTTTTCGTCCGGAAAAACCGACATAAAAATTTTTTGGCCAGTACGCTTGTTTTCTTTAATCTGAACATAAAATAATTCGTTGTCTGCGGTGCCATAAAAGCGATGCAATATTTCGGAAAAATTATTAGGATTCTCTTTTGATTTTGGCTCAAAATGGGAGTTTTGAATAAGTTCTATAGCGCAACCAAAATACTTTAATCGCCGCACTCTATCGCGCCAGTTTGGTTTTTCAAAAAGATGGCTCCAAAACACATCTAGAAATATTTTCTCCTTGTTAAAATACGCCGATCTTATATACGGCCGTCTTTTTGTTTTCTTTTTGAGTTGGGAATATAATCCAAAAGCCTTTTTTCTCACCTCATGAAAATCTGAACCGGAAAACTTTTTTGTTTTTGTTTTGTAAACCTTCATGCTGTACTATGGAGTTCGGCAATTAGATCGCGGGCTTTATCGAAAGTTTTATAATTTCCCAGCGCATAATCAAGCCGCGCCTCGTTAATCATCTCATCAAGGGTTTCCACCTCGTTCAAGCGCTTAATACTATCGGTGTTGATTTCACAGACAATCTTTTTTTCTTTGGGATAACGCAAAATACAGCGCAGGGCCGATAAAGGGATATTAACCACGGCCTCGCGGATCCTCTTTTTAGTTGTAATTGTTTTTATAGTAGGCATAGTACTTGTATGTTAGCACAATATTTGAGGCGAGACAAAAATCTTTCCCTTGATTACCGTCAGATCGTCTCGCTCGTATTTAGTGACGGGACGGTACATTTTAATGCCGTGGCCTGCGAGGAGTGCCACGGCTCTAACTATGCCCACTCCAGGACGGAGCGCGAGACGGGTATGACGGTGGAGAGCGCCCTAAAGGCGGCTTCGAAGCCGGTCAAGTTTGTTGTCCTCTATGACAGGAGGTACAACAACACCAGCGGTTGGCCATATGTCAACTGCCGATACGTGACCGTGTACGTCCCCCCCCGAGGGGCACTCGTTCATTAACCATTAAACGAACTGTGCCCAGTTCGTTTTTGACGCACTCTGTGAGTATTCCGGAGTGCGTCTTTTCTTTTTGTTAAATTTCCACTCTCGCTTTCTTTCTCCGCGCGAATCTAATCAAGCCATAACCGGTGAACAATACCGAAACGCCCAAGATATTCAGCCACTTGATGGTGTTTTTGACCCTGTCTGAAACTTCTTTAATCGGCCGGTCGGTCACGGCTTTGGAGCGGATGGCAATAAGTTTTTCGTCTGAAGCCAGCGCGTCCACCAGGTTTTGGAAAAACACCGCGTTGGCTTTAAAACGGTTGACATTATCATTCACTGGAAAATCCGCATCCCCGACCACAATCACGCGGCCTTTGTCAGTACTGCCGCTAAACTCATTCTTTTCTTCATCGGAAACTTTTGCTTTCTCTGTCTTCCCCTCTCCTTTACTAAGGAGAGGGGAAGGGTGAGGTTCTGGTATTGAATCTTTGCTGAACATGCTCCTAAACTCTCCTGAAAGCATGGTAGCCACAACAAATGACTTGCGGTCTTCTTTTTTAGGGGCTTCAATGCGCTGGGGATTAAGTTCAAAACTATCATCCTGCGCCCAAGATTGGGCCGTGGTGCGCGCCAAATCTATTGCTTGGGTTTTGTCCGTCAATTTCTCTTTTAAGACTTCAAGAGACGAAGCCCAAGTCATGACCAATGATTCTAACTTGTTGACAATGCCGCTTTCAGGATTAAACCCGCCTTTAGTGATTTTCATCCACAAAGGATAAGGCGCGAAAAATTGGACAGTATCAGTCCTGAACCCGGCCATTTCACTAGAAACATCCAAAACCAGATTCTTGTTCAGCCGCACGCCCCACTGGGCCAATAACTCATCAATGCCGGTATTTAATTTATTGACCGATAAATCAGAAGGGTTGATATCCGCGCCTTCTTGGAGCACCAAAATCGAGCCGCCACGCATTAAAAACTGGTCAATGGCGTACTGTTCGCGTTTGGTCAATTGTTCGCGCACGCCGGGAATAATTAAAGTGGTAATATCCTCGGGCATCAAATCGCCGCTTGTAACATCCCAATCGCGCACATCATACTGTTTTTCTAAAAGTTGCCCAACCTGCGATAAATCCGCGTCCCGTGTAAAAGCTTTGTGGCCTTTAAGAAAAGCTATCTTGGGAACGTCCTGGCGCGTCACTTTGCTGATAGCCGCGGCAATATCATATTCCAGCGAGGAAGTATCCCGCACCAGAGGAATAATTTCTTTATTGTCGCCAAAAAACACGGCAATGCCCAGATAGCCGTTGGTAACCTGGTATTGGTCTTTGGCCACTACATTAAACTGCAAAGTCGGAATGCCCAACCCCCGGGCTTCCTGCTCGATTTTTTCGTCTTGATTCGGGTCAAGGTAAGTGACAATAACATTGCCGCGAGCGTTGGTTTCGATTTCCGAGAGCAGGTCGCGCACGTCGCGGTTGGTGTTAACAAGATACCCGGGCAGATTGGAAGTAAAATAGGCTTTGACATTAACCACGTCCGGCAGGTTTCGCAAAATATCCTTAGACGTGTCGGAGATGCTGTAATCCTTGTTGGCTGTTACGTCAAATCGGGTAAAAAGCTGGGATGAAAAAATGTTAACCACGAGCGCGATAATAGTAACGATTATAATCGCGGTTAGAGTGTTGGCTTTGTTTAATTGTCGTTTGGATTGTAAGAGGGACATGATTAAATCGTCATCCCGACCGAGCCCAGCAGGGCGAGTGGAGGGATCTCGTGGTTATTACTCATAGCTAAACATTGAAAGTTCTTTAAATTCAGGATTCATTGATTTTATAAGATTTATCTTTTTTTCGCGTCGCCAATTCTTTAATTGCTTTTCCCGTTTAATGGCGTCTTCGATAAAGTCATAACGCTCGTAATAGACTAGTTTATCGACATTATACTTCTTTGTAAAACTGTTTTCGTAAAATTTAGTTTTGTGCTTATAATCTCTAACACTAATATCAGACGTAACGCCAATGTATAAAACCGTGTTCTTTTTCGTGGTTGTTATATATACATAGCCCCCTTTTTGCATAATCGACGGGATCCCTCCACTCCCCACCGAGTACGGCGAGTCGGTCGGGATAACGTTATTATCCCGTCACCCCGAGCTTGTCGAGGGGTCTCGTCGTTTATCCACGAGATTCCTCGACTTCGCCTGCTGGCTCCGCTCGCAATGACACTAATTTACTTCCACTTTCTACTTCCTATCACCTGAACATTAAAATACAAAAATAACGCGATTGACGATAAGTAGTACAGGATATCGCGCGTGTCAAAAATGCCTTTGGTGATACTGTCAAAATGCGCGCCGGACGACAAGAAACGGAACACGACGGCCATGGGGCCGCTCGTGAATGTCAAAACATTATTACTGCCGATTATAAAAAAGACAAAAAGCGCGGCCAGGCTTAAAAGAAAAGCCACAATTTGGTTGGAAGTCAGCGATGAAATGAATAAGCCGATGCTAATATACATGGCTCCCAAGAGTAAGGCGCCCACATAGCCGGCAAAAATCACTCCTCCATCCAAATCACCCAAAAACGCTAAAGTAATCGGGACTGACAAACTCAAGAGCAAAGTCAAAGCCAAAAAAGCCAAACTGGAAAAAAATTTAGCCAAAACGACTTCAATATCGCGGATTGGCAATGTTAATAAAAACTCAATGGTTCCGCTTTTTTTTTCTTCAGCCCAGGAGCGCATGGTTAAAGCCGGAGCTAGAAGCAAGAATACCCAGGGCAAAAGCGCGAACCAGTCGCGCATATTGATTTGCCCGACTAAAAAGAAACGCTGGAAAAAAAGCCAGTTAGTAACAATCAAAAATATGGCCACGAAAATATAAGCAATCGGGCTGTTAAAATAGCTCACAAATTCCCGCTTGAAAATGGGGTGGATGCGGTTAAGATTTGTTTTAGTACTTGACAAATTCATTTTTCAATGATAAAGTATTTTATAGATAATTTAGTTTGTGTTACTCATCTGACTTCACTTTAGTCCTTTAGTCAAGGAGGGAAACCACATGTTCTTTATTGGGCTTGCATCATTTGGATTAGGTCTATTACTCGTGGCGGCTTACTGCCGCCCGTCTGGTTTTGAACCAGATGACACAAAAACTGCATTCATGGCAGGGATTATAATCGCAACCTTTGGAATATATATATTTGTGCTTGATAATAGACCGCTAATTCCAAAAGTTGTTTCATGCTTTTTTGGACCTTTATTATTACTACTTTTCATATCTGGCTCCATCTATATCCGTTCTCGGTATCGTAGAGACGGCGCACCATGACGAGGAGTCAGAAAAAACCTATTAGTGAGGGCAAGCCAAGTTTCACGCTTGCCCTCTTTTTTTATTCTGTTATTGCGAGCGGAACGAAGTGAAGCGAAGCAATCTTACAGAATTATATTCCCTGGCGAAACGCTTGCTAAACCTTCCCGACTTATCAATCGCCATGCCATCAGCATCAAAGATAATTGCTTTCATCATAAATAAATCGTCATCCCGACCAAGCCCAGCAGGGCGAGTGGAGGGATCTCGTGGTTATTACTCGTAGCTAAATAATGAGAGTTCTTTAAATTCTGGATTCATTGATTTTATCAAACTTATTTTCTTTTCTCTTCGCCAATTCTTTAACTGCTTTTCCCGTTTAATAGCATCTTTGATAAAGTCATAACGCTCGTAATAGACTAATTTATCGACATTGTACTTCTTTGTAAAACTATTCTCGTAGGGATCCCTCCACTCCTCGCCGAGTACGGCGAGTCGGTCGGGATGACGGACTAATTATCATTCCGCGTCAACCTCCTAAACACGTCTTCCAAACTTTCCTGTTTTTTAAACATTTCCAAAAGCATCCAGTTGTTGGCCACCACGATTTTAAACACAATCTCCTGCGGGTCAGCCCCACCAATAACTTCAATGACAAAACTGGAAACTCCTTCGTCGTGGTCAGAGAGGTGTTTCACGTCGCGGACTGATTCGTGGCGGGCAAGAGCTTCGCGCACGGCATCGCGCGAACCGCGGATTTTGGCCTGAACCACTTCTTTACCTCCGCCACCCGAGAGCAACTCGTCGGTCCGGCCAGAAGCCACAATCCTGCCTTGATTAATAATAATGACCCGTGAACAAGTGGCTGCCACTTCAGGCAGAATGTGAGTAGATAAAATCACTGTCTTCTCACGGCCCAGGCGCTTTATCAGTTCGCGGATTTCCACAATCTGGTTAGGATCCAACCCGCTGGTAGGCTCGTCCAGAATCAAAATATCAGGATTATGAATCATGGCTTGGGCCAGAGCCGCGCGCTGGCGATAGCCTTTGGAAAGCTCGCTGACCAGCTTGCTGATTACGTCGCGCAAACCGCAAACATCTGCCATGTGCTTAATGGCGCCTTGGCGTTTTTCCTTGGCAATGCCCCGCACCGCCCCCACGAAATCCAGATATTCATAAACTTTCATGTCAGTATATAAGGGCACTGTTTCCGGCAAATACCCGATTTTGGCGCGCACAGCCATAGGATCATCCTGAATATCCAGGCCGTCGACTTGGACTGTGCCGCTAGTCGACGCCAGAAAACCGGTAATAATCTTCATGGTTGTGGACTTGCCAGCCCCGTTCGGGCCCAAGAACCCCAAAACCTCGCCCTGGCGGACTTCAAACGATACATCATCTAATGCCTTGTTTTCGCCGTAGTTTTTAGTTAAGTTCTGGACAGAAATCATAAAGCGATGCGAATGCTACGAATTACATGCTAATGACGCGAATAAAATAATCAGCTTCATTTGTCATTGCGAGGAGCGAGCAGTACTCGGCGAGCGACGCGGCAATCCCAAAATTGAATTCTGGGATTGCTGAGCCTGTCCCGAGTATTCCCGAGGGAGTCGCAAGTACGCCTCGCTCGGAATGACAATCACATTCGTCTATTCTCTCTTGATTCATTATTCACCGCCTCTTTAGCAAAAAAATATCCCCCAACAGAGATATTTCTCCAAACTTTTTGCATCTGCCGCGCCTTATCCAAATAAGTCAAAAAACTTGTTAAAATGCCTGAGGAGCCGGTAGAGTTTAATGGCCGCCCAAATTGAGAGCAGGCCAATAAAAACGAAGAAAAAGGCAAAGAGGAGAATCAGAATCTGGGGATAAAATATAGCCCCAATGCCCAGCAACACTAAAACTATGCCCTGAATGCTAAAGTACCAAAGAATACTACTGACAGAGTGCTTTATTTCTTTCAAGAGATGAATCTTTTCCATAAAACTACAGATTACAAATCTTTTACAGATATACAAATGCTGCAAATTTTCATTTTATCTGTATATCTCTACTCTATCTGTAATCTGTAGTTATTATACTACTAAAGACTCTTACTGTCCAAGATAATGGTAACCGGCCCGTCGTTGGCGATATCCACAGCCATATAAGCCCCGAATTCGCCTGTCTCCACTTTGACGCCATAGCCGCGGATGGCTTGAGCTATTTTTTGGTAGATAGCCTCGGCTTTCTCCGGCGCGGCTACTTTAGAAAAACTTGGCCGATGGCCGCCTGAGGTGTCAGCGCATAGAGTGAATTGTGAAATAAGAAGCACTTCGCCCTTGATTTCTAAAAGCGACTTATTCATCTTACCGGCCTCGTCGTTGAAAACTCGCAAATTGACAATCTTCTCGGCAAACTTGTTGACAAGTGATTCACTGTCATCTTGACCAATGCCCAATAGAATATTAAACCCCTGGCTAATTTGGCCGATGATTTTGTTATTGATTGATACTTTTGATGATGTTACTCGCTGTAAGACGGCTTTCATAATCAATGTCATCCCGAGGCGCCAAAAGGCGCACCATGAATAGTGAGTGTGGCAAACATAGTAGCATAATTCAGTGAGATAGATGAGGGGCGCCGAGAGGATCCCCTGGTTAGTGCAATTACCAGGGGATCCTCTCGCCCCGCGACATTGCGATTCGTTGATTTCTGTTCAGTCGTTTACCCCACCCGTGGTCAATGGCATCCTTTATTAGGGGCTCGGGATGACAGTTTGGGAATTTCTTAATTGCTCTTTCTCTTTTCCGTTCAATTTCATATTTTCCGCAATCAACTTCTTAATCCCCACCAAATCCCTAATCCCGCCCACAAAAGCCGCGCCGATTACCCGGTTTTGCGCCAGAAGTATCTTGATGTAATCATTCTCGTTCTTGCGGACAATAATTTCGTCAGAATCACTGACAGTGGTATTGCCAACAGTGGCCACAATCAGGCCGCCAATGGACATGGAATAAGATGTCAGCTCTTGATAAGGCGCTCTCTCACCAGCCATATTCAGGCCCGCGATCTTGCCTTGGCCTAAAGCGTTGTCCCAATTGCCTAAAACATGGGTTTTGCCAATCGTGGCGTCAAAAAACTCGGCCGCGTCGCCAGCAGCGAAAATTCCCGGCACGGATGATTCCAGATATTCATTAACCACCACGCCTTGATTGGTTTTAATGCCGCTGCCAGCCAAAAATTCAATATTTCTTTCCAACCCAATGCCATAGCCAACCATGTCAACCGCGACTTCCAAGCCAGTGTTTGTTTTAACAGCACTGACAGATTCGTTGCCCTTGACTTCGACAATTGTTTGGTTGCTGTGAACTATAACTCCCAAACTTTCCAATTTTTTTACCAAACGCAAACCCTGCTCTTCATCCATCAATTGCGACCAATAATAAGACTGGCGCAAAAACAGATGAGTCTCAATTTTATAATGCAACAGCACGTCAATTAAATCCAAACTGACAAATCCGCCGCCAACCACAGCCGCTACCTTGGCGCTTTTAGCATATTGAGCCATGGCTTCGGTGTCAGCCAAAGTCTGAAAATGAAAAACGCCTTTTTTGTCAGCCCCGGGCACGGCCCATTTTTTCGGCTGGCCGCCGGTGGCAATTAGTAATTTATCAAAAGATAAGACATCTCCATTGTCTAAAGCCGCTGTCTTGGCAGAAGTATCAATGCTTTTTGCCCAAACCCCGGCCTTAACCGTAATTCCTTTCGCGCCCAATGATTCCGAAGTTTTGAGAAAAAGTTTTTCCCGGGCAAGTTTTCCCTTAAAAAATTTAGTCAGCAAAATCCGGCTATACACCAATTCCGGCTCCCCGGAAATTAAAGTAATCTCGCCCTCTTTATCGCGCTCGCGGATGGCTTCAGCCGCGGTTGAGCCGGCAATCCCGGCGCCAATGATTAGATATCTAGTGCCCATAATACAAAGAGTATCATATTATCTTATTTTTCAAAATCACCTCTAACGCCATCAAAGGCAGCAACGCGCACTTTACTCGTCCGGGATTTATTTCTGCTCCCAATAATTCATAAATAGCGTTCTCATTAATCGCCTCAAGCTCGGCGCAAGTTTTGTTTTTCAAGAATTCGGTGAAAAGCGAGGCTGAAGCCGTGCTGATGGCGCAGGCCGTGCCGGTGAATTTGGCGTCCGCTATGCGGACGTCATCCTGCCTGCCCGCCGGAGTGGCGGGAGCGAAGTCCCGCATCAGCGGGACGGAGTCGAAGTCGGCCAGAGGCCGGCCGGACCATCCTCTGGATGGAGCCTCTGGCTGGGATCTCGTGGATAATCGCTTAGATTCTTCACTTCGCTTCGCTCTGTTCAGAATGACGGGTGCAAACTTGATCTGCAACTTTAATCTATCCCCGCAGAGCGGATTGTCTATGGCCTGCGAAACATCCGCGTCCGGAAGTTCCCCGAAATTGCGCGGATGCTTGTAGTGGTCGAGGATTTGTTCGCGATACATTGACATAGAAATAAAATCCAAATGTCAAAATCCAAAGTTCAAATCAAGGTCAAATGACTAAATACGCACGTCATTCTGAGCGAAGCGAAGAATCTCGTGTTTAATTCTGTGATCCCAGCCAGAGGCTGGTCGGCCTTTGGCCGACTTCAACTCTGTTTCGTTCAGGATGACGAGTTTGACTTTTGTCATTAGGATTTTGACATTCATTTGGCATTTGCCTGCCCGCCTCTGGAGGGAGCTTTGAAATTTGTCATTTAAATCTATTAACAACCTCCCTCAAAGCCTTAATCAACACATCAATTTCCTCCAAAGTATTATACACCCCAAAACTCACCCGACAGGTCGCCGGCACGCCCAAGCGCTCCATTAGCGGCCCGGCGCAATGGTGGCCGGCGCGGATGGCAATCCCCTGCTCATCCAGCATAGTGGCCGCATCATGAGCATGGACGCCTTTGATATTGAAAGAAATCACGCCCGCGCGATTCTCCATGTCTTTGGGGCCATAGATTGTTATTTCCGGGATAGTTTTTAATTTATCCAGAGCATAGGCGGTTAATTCATGTTCATGGGCCGCGATTTTATCCATCCCAATTTCAGATAAAAAGCTAATTGCTTCTCCTAATCCCACGGCGCCCGCGATATTGGGCGTGCCGCCTTCCAGCTTTTCCGGCGCCTCGCGCCATTTAACCTCATCTTTCTTGACTGACAGGATTGTGCCTCCGCCAGCCAAAAATGGCGGCAATTTTTCCAAGATACCGCGCTGGCCATATAAAACCCCAATGCCGGTTGGGCCGTATAATTTATATCCTGAAAAAGCGTAAAAATCGCAACCTAAATCTTTCACATCAATCGGCGTATGCGGCACAGCCTGGGCCCCGTCAATCAATGTGACAATTCCCTTGTCTTTGGCAATTTTAATGATTTCTTTAATTGGATTGATAGTGCCAATGGCATTGGATACATGCCCGATAGCAATTAACTTTGCTCTATCATCCATCATCTGACTTCCATCCTCTATTTTCCATCTTCCATCTTCTCTAATCGGTATCCATCGCACCTCAACACCCATCTCATCAGCTAATATTTTCCAAGGTAATATATTAGAATGATGCTCCAGTTCAGAAATGACAATCGCGTCGCCACGCTTAAGATTCCGGCGGGCCCAGGAATAAGCCGCAAGATTAATGGCCTCGGTGGTATTTTTGACAAACACAATTTCATTGGCGCGCGCGCCAATAAATCGGGCCACTTTTTGCCGCGCCAGCTCGTAAGCCTCAATCGCTTTTTGGGATAGCGCGTGCAAACCGGAATGGACATTGCCCCGCTCTCGGCCTTCAAATTTTAGCGCCCGCTTCATCACTCGCTCCGGCATCTGGGCCATGGCCGCGTTATCAAAATAGACCAGCTGGTGATTGTTTATCTGCTGGGATAAAATTGGAAATTGCGAGCGGATTGGCGAAATATCAAACATAAGTACTGGGATTCTAACTCATTCTACTCCAGATTGCAAAGGCCAACTTCTTAATGTATAATCCGCTCAATCTCTAACTTCTTTGACAATCATTCAATATGGGGGAAAACCTAATGGACCGCGATGTCATCAATCAAGCGATTGAGTTCTTTGTTGACCCGTCAATGCGCCGCTATCCTGGTTATGTGAAAGATTATTGGCTTGAGTTGCGGCTTTGCCTCGACAAAAAACCAAATCAAAGGAAGCGCGCCAAAATTCTTGGCCAAATCGGAACCCCGACCGGACTCAAAGCCAGCATCAGCGACTTTGCCGCGAGTAGCCAAGCTGATTGGCTCTTGGCCATGGCTTACAAAGTAAGCCATGATGCTAAAAAAGAAAATCACAGCCCGGCAAAAATTGAGGTAGCTTATGCTTTTAAAAATTTTCTTCTCAATGTCTTAATTTTGCTCTTTGCAGAAAGGCATAAGGTTACTTCTTGCGAGGGCGTTACTTTCGCCGGCCAGTCAACACTCTTTTTAAGAAAAGACAAAGATAATCAGCTGAATCTGGACTTGCGTTTCCTAGTTGGCTATTCTTACTCTCGAGACGCTGGCTCACAAATCTACCGACAGCCTACCGCGCCGCAAAACGCCATTGGCTTTCATTTGCCTACAGGCCAAACCGTGGCCGAGGTGAAAGCTATTGTGAAAAAGATAATTAGTGGCTCTTAGCCGCCGTGAATTATTACGGCGGTTTTTGTTAATAAAAAAACAGCACCCGCGGCAGAAACGAGTGCTGGTGAATCTTGGCCCTCCATGGCAAGAACTATAATTTACACAAGCCAATCAGTAGGGTGGCTTGTGCTTTCTGACTCTGCCATCAGTCTGCCTCTGGCCATGGACGGGCGTGCGTCATCCTATCACCTCCTTTCCTAAATCCGAAAGGTTCTTTCTTGGGAAATTCTCGGCCTTCTGGAGCGTGGCTCCTGCTCATTTGGACGGCCTCCTCCGCCCGACCTTTTGCGCAGAGCTGCGCCGCAGTCCGGGCAAAATTTCCATTTCCAATCGGTGTACTCAATGTGGTACTGCCTGCACCCCGGAAAGCCGGCAGTACCTTCATTAACCAACTCGCCGCACACAGCGCAGAATCGCGAGCGAATACGTTCGTGATTATTGCATTCCATAACTGCCTCCTCTGAATGATTTTTATAATGTTTGGTTGTCAAAGAATACTACACTTAATCACAACTAATTTCGCTTGTCAACCACAATCATCACCTTCTCTCCCTGCAACATCTCGGCCTCGCTAACATCCCGCTTACTGCCGCCAGTTTCTCTTGGCCAAGCATGGACAGCATTTAACAAATCATTGTATTTATAAACAAATTCCTTGCCCCGCTTGGTGCCTGGGTCATTGGTGATGAATTTATCTTGGATATAGCCGCGAATTACTAGCATGTGATAAAGCGGCCCGCCATTTTTGAAATAAGGATTAGGCAGAATCTTGCCGGCAGCCGGCACCAGCACCAGCTTGTTTTGCGAAATATGTTTTTTAATATTCTCCGCGCTCACGTCATAATCAAGCGAAGCATTGAGATTAAAATACTCTTGGGCGATGCTAACCACTTCGGCCACAGTCGTATCCTCATAATATCCAAACCTTTTCCGCTCCCATTCCACCAAATCTTTGATGCTTTTATCCATCTCATCAACAGTCAGTCCTCTGCCAGAAAAAAATCTCCCTGCCATAATTAAAGACGCTTCTTCGCACGCTTCTTGATACGGCAGGTTCCAATCAGCCCGCGGCGCCTGCGGCTGGAACGGCACGTCGAGATTATATTCAAGGGGAATAATACTGTCATTGCGAGGGAGCCCCTCGGGCATACTCGGGGTAAACTCCCTCGCGACTCCCTCGGGAATACTCGGGACAGGCTCCGCAATCCCGTCTTGATTCTGGGATTGCTTCGCTTCATCCGCCAAGGAGGCGGCTTCGCTCGCAATGACAGAATACTCAATCGCTTTTGGCAACTCCGGTTTTTGCCAATCCAAAATAAGCCCCTTAATCGCAACACGATTAAAAAATACTCCGCCAGCTAGCAGTAGTAAAATCAATAATAATCCTAATTGTTTTATTCGCGTCATTTCGGCCAGAGGCCGACCAGACCAGCCTCTGGCAGGAGCCTTTGGCTGGCGCAGACCTTTCGCATTAATTTAGTATCGCTTTAAAGTTATCCACAACCTTCTATTTTGACTTTCGGTTTTTATTCGGTTACCATTATATTTAGATATGGCCACAGAAATATTACAACTCACCCTGGCTCTAATGCCGGCCGTGGCCGTTGGCTTGGCTTTGAACAAGGTTACTCTGCCCTGGGAAAAG
>MHKO01000025.1:13429-22708 GCA_001818435.1 Candidatus Komeilibacteria bacterium RIFCSPLOWO2_02_FULL_48_11 | reverse complement strand
TGCCTCTCGCCAACTGGAAAAACGTTAAAAACGACAACCGCTTGCGTAAATATGCCAGCGAACCAATCTTTAAGACCATCATTAACCAATTCCGCGAATGGGAAAGAATATGACAATAATCTTGCCAAAAAAGAAACGTCAAATACTGCAATATCTGACTGATTATATTGTCAAACATAATTTCGCGCCGACTTTATCGGAAATCGCCAAAAAATTTAAAGTGTCGTCATTAGCCACGGTGCATGAGCACGTAAAATTCCTTGAAGATAATGGCTTTATTAAAAGGCGCGGCGATGTTCGGGCGCGGGAAATGCAAATTATCTCTCCCCAGAGTTCTGACGTGGAAGAAACTTACCTGGCCGGCCAAACCATAGGCGTGCCGCTCGTTGGGTTGATTACGGCCGGCGCGCCGATTGAAGCCATTGAGACGCAAGAAGACGAGATTGCGGTGCCAGCGGAAATTACCCGCGGCCGGCAGTGCTATATCTTAAAAGTCAAAGGCGATTCCATGATTGAGAGCCTGATAGCTGACGGCGATTTGGTGGTGGTGGAAAAAACCGAATACGCCGCCAATGGAGATATGGTAGTGGCGGTTCTGGACGATGGCACCGCCACTTTAAAAAAGTTTTACAAGGAGAAAAGCTTTGTCCGTTTGCAGCCGGCCAACGCCAAATACCAGCCCATTATCGCCAAATCAATCTTGATTCGGGGGCGGGTAATTGGTATAATCAGGAAATACTAAATCCGAGTTTGGATTTTATAATCAAAATGCTATACTGAACATGGCTTTAATTCTAACAAGTATTAATATGGCTAATGAGAGAAAAACTGAAAGCATTATTCGCTCTCATTTTGAAAAATTTACGGATTTGGTAGAAATAGAAGAGCAGGCTTCTGACATTCCAAAAATAGGCAAGTTACTAAAAAATGCTTCAAAAAAGGGCGGCGGCCAAGGCAGGCCTGAATTTTTAATTACGGTTAAAAAAAATCCAAATTTACTGATTGTAGTTGAATGCAAAGCTGATATTTCTAAACACGAAAGCCGAGACAGAGACAGATTCTCTGAATATGCCGTGGATGGAGTTTTGCTCTATGCGTCGTATCTTTCCAAAGAGTTTGATATCCTGGCCATCGCCGTAAGCGGTCAAGATAGCAGTCACCTAAAAATTTCTCATTTTTTACAACTTAAAAACGAGAGAAAAGCTATCCCTATCTTTGGAGACATACTTTTAACAGCGCAAGATTATTTAGACGGTTATCTTAAAAGTCCTGAAAAATTTAGGCAAGACTATAATGCTTTATTGGATTTTACCAAACAATTAAACGAAAAACTGCATTCAAATAAAATTCTTGAAAGCCAAAGAAGCTTGCTGATCAGCTGTATTTTAATAGCCTTGGAAAATCCGGCTTTCAAAGCCTCTTATAAATCTCACAAAACGCCTCAAAATTTGGCTAATGCTTTAGTTCAAACAGTGTCTAATGAATTGGAAAGCGCGAATATTGACGGTAAAAAACTGGAAAATCTCAACATCCAATTTAGCTTCATTAAAACCGATACGTCTCTTTCCACGAAAGATAAAGTCTTGAGAGAATTAATAGATGAAATTGATGAAAATATAAACTCTTTCATCAAAACGCATGAGTATTTTGATGTTTTGGGGCAATTGTATATTGAATTCTTGCGCTATGCCAATAGTGATAAAGGGCTCGGTATTGTTCTAACTCCTCCGCATATTACAGAATTTTTTTCTGAATTGGCCCAAGTTAATAAAAATACAATCGCCTATGACAACTGCGCTGGCACCGGCGGATTTTTAATTAGCGCAATGAAAAAAATGATTCAAGACGCCAAGGGCGATCAAGAAACAATAAAAAACATCAAAGCCAGGCAGCTTATTGGCGTTGAATACCAATCGCATATTTTTGCCCTGGCGGTTTCGAATATGTACATCCATCAAGATGGAAAAACCAATATTATCAACGGCAGTTGTTTTGACGAAGAAGTGATGAAAGAAATTAAAGCCAAAAAACCTACGGCGGGCTTATTGAATCCTCCATATAAAGCGGATAAAAAGAAAGATACTGATGAGCTGGAATACGTCCTCAATAATTTAGAGTGCTTGGTGGACGGCGGAACTTGCGTCGCTATTGTTCCTATGCAAAGCGCCTTAGCTCAAACAGGCAGAGTGTATGAATACAAAAAACAGTTATTACAGAAACATACTTTGGAAGCGGTCTTATCGATGCCAGACGGATTATTTTTTAATTCTGATGTCAATGTGGTGTCTTGCGTTATGGTTTTTACGGCTCACAAACCGCATCCAAAAAATAAGGAAACATACTTTGGCTATTATAAAAATGATGGATTTGTGAAAAGAAAAATCAAAGGAAGAATCGACGCCTATGGTAAGTGGGACAAAATTAAAGAAAAATGGATTTCTTATTTTCTCAACAGGAAGAACGAGGCGGGATTTAGCGTTAATAAAGCAGTTTCGGCAGAAGACGAATGGGTCGCTGAGGCATATATGGAAACAGATTATAGCAACTTATCAAAACAAAATTTCATAAAAACTATTAAGGATTACGTATTTTTTAATGAATTATATCTTAAATAACTATGAGGTTGGTTCCTTTGCACAAATTATTTGACATAAAATATGGCAATGGTTTTGAACTGATAAACTTGGAACAATGCGGTAAAAATGATCTAAATGCCGTTAATTTTGTATCGAGAACAGAAAAAAATAATGGCATTTCTGCTTTTGTCAAAAGAATAGACGAAATAGAACCCAATCAAGCTTATACAATTACGGTGGCAGTAGGTGGCTCTGTGTTGGCAACTTTCTTGCAACCCCAACAATATTACACTGGCTTTCATGTTCTTATACTCGCACCCAAGAATAAAATGGACAAAATAGAACTCCTGTTTTATGCAATGTGCATTAGAGCAAACAAATATAAATATAATTACGGGCGGCAAGCCAACAAAACACTAAAAGACATCTTGGTGCCGGTGCAAATGCCTCAAGAGTATAATGATATTGATTTAGAAAAAATAAATACCTTAAAGATAGACAGCGTCTTAAATAGAGACGATTTTGAATTAAAAACTAATGATTGGAAAAAATTTAGTTTAAACGATCTATTTAAAATTACCGGCAGCCGCACCACGCCGGTTTTGGAGTTGGAGGAATACGGAATGGGTAAATACCCTTATGTGACTACGCAAGCGACAGATAACGGAGTAGGAGGTTTTTATGATTTTTACACTGAGGAAGGAAATATTTTGACTGTTGATAGCGCTGTTTTAGGATACTGTTCGTATCAATCAGAAAAATTTTCAGCCAGTGATCATGTGGAAAAATTAATCCCCAAATTCCAGATGAATAAATATATCGCGATGTTTTTGGTAACTATACTTAATTTAGAACGATACCGCTATAATTACGGCCGCAAGTGCAGTCAGACCAGAATGGAACAAATAAAAATAAGATTGCCCGCTGAAAATGGGCGACCAAATTTTAATTTCATGGAAAATTTTATCAAATCTTTACAATATAGCAAGAGTATCTAGCTTGTTATTCTACGCATCATGAGTCCAACGGGTCCCCAGTATGGGCGGTTCAACGAGAAAATTTTCTTCTGTTCACGATAATATAGGCTTTGGCAAAAAATGGCTGGAAATCGGGTACAATCCCAAAGATATATGGAGTAATTCAAGAATTCATGCCCAAGACCCAGAGAGAGAAAATCACCCCACTCAAAAACCGCTGGAAATAATAGAACGGATGGTAAAGGCCAGTTGCCCAAAAAATGGAACAGTTTTTGATCCATTTATGGGAACCGGCACCACCGCCATTGCCTGTTTGAAAAACGACAGGCAATACGCGGGTTTTGAGATCAACAAAAATTATTACAAAATAATAATGAATAGGATTAAAAAACATAATAACCGCCCCACATTATTCCAAAAACAAGAGAAATTAGGTGAAATAGCTGGAGTATTGCAATCTTATGCCCCTTCAACCTGATTGGTACAATGTTTCTTTGAAAGTTTTTCTAAAAAACGACAAGGGTGAGATTCTAGCTTTAAAAGCCACGGCTGACAGCGCCCTGGCCGGGTTTTATGATTTCCCGGGTGGACGAATAAATAACGACGAATTTGAAACTGATTACGAAATACTGATCAAACGCGAGCTAAAAGAAGAGCTTGGACCGAATGCTTTGTATAAATTAAGCCTCAAGCCGGTTTCTTTCGGCCGGCACCATTATTTTTCCAAAAGACAGAATAAGGATATAAGAATTCTGTGGTTATTTTTTGAAGCTGCATATTTAGGCGGTAAAATCAAAATTTCGCCCGAGCATAGCGACTTTACCTGGCTTAACTTAAAAGCTATAAAGCTGGAGAGTTACTTTAAGAAAGGCTCTCTGGAAGCGGCTAAGCGCTACTTGGAACTTCAAACCTAAGAAGGCAGTGTTTTATTTTAGAAGTTTTATTTCGGCTTCAGTCAGGGGGCGGTATTTTCCAATGGCTAAATCACCCAGATTAATCGGCCCCATCCGCACCCGCTTGAGCTCCACCACTGAAGCGCCGATGGAATTAATCATCTGGCGTACTTGGTGTTTGCGGCCCTCGTGGAGAGTGATTGACACCCAATAGCGGTCATTGCTTTTTTGGTTTAAGATTTTGGCTTGGGCTGGGCTGGCCTTAAAGCCATGAGCCAGACGCACACCATGAACAAATTTTTTGAGCGCTGCTTCAACCCTCTTTTTATCCCAATCATGCGGCACTTGAATAAGCGCCTCATACTCTTTATCATGCTCAAATTTGGGATGAGTGAGCTCATAAGTCAATTCCCCGTCATTGGTAAGCAATATCAATCCAGTGCTATTAACATCCAAACGTCCCACTGGCACCAACCGCTCTTTGCTTGGCACTAAATCAACCACAGTTTTGCGGCCGCGGTCGTCGCGGGCCGTGGAAACAATGCCAGCTGGCTTGTGCAACAAAAAATAAACCTTTGGCTCAAATAATAAAGGTTTGCCGTGAACCGTAATTTTATCCGCCTCAAGAGCAACGCGGCTGCCCAGTTTAGTTACCAGCTGGCCATTTACTTTTACCCGGCCAGCGGTTATCAGCCCCTCGGCCCGACGGCGCGAGGCCACGCCAGCGAGAGCCAAAGCTTTTTGCAAAACTATTTTGGTCATATCGTCATTCTGAACGAAGTGAATAATCCCGACGATTACCCATGAGATCCCAGCCAGAGGCTGGTCGGCCTCTGGCCGACTTCAACTCGGCTTCGCCTCAGGATGACGTGCGGGATGACGTGGAAATTATAGCCCCAGCTTGTTAATAACCACGATTTTACGGCTGTTAAGAAGGGTAAAGACGAATCTGTCGCCCAGTTCCATGCGCTCCTGAAACTCCTTGCGCGAGAGCACGGTATAATTAAGTTCCTTGCCGCTCTCCTTGTGGTAAGACTTTATAATCTTCTCAAGCTGGGGTTTTTCAACGCGGCCGACTATAAAAATGTCAACCGGCGATTCGCGATTGCCGGTGAGCGAGCCGGAAAGCACCAGCAAATCAATCTTGCCGACTTTTTCAATCTGCTGGACCACCTTCTGCTCATTCAGTTCGCGCGACTTAAAAAACAGCGCTTTGAGCTCCGGCAGAAGCAGAAAATCCTTGTTGACGGCATAGTATTTCTTGGCATCCCGCTCGGTGGAAATGATCATGCCCAAGTCCTCCAAATTTTCCAATTCGCGGCGGATGGAATTCAAATGTTCCCCGCAAATCCGGGTCAATTCCCGAATATAATGCTCCCGTTCGTCAACTTGGTTTAAAAACAGCTTTAAAAGCTTAACTCGGGTCTTTGAACTAAATAATTGTTCAAGCATAGGCAAAGTTTTAAGGGGTGTATATTCGGGCTTTAACTCGCACCACAGGTGTAGTATAATACGGCCAAGAGGGATTCGTCAATTAACAGGGCTTTTATGGAAAAACAATACACTAACCACAGCGCCCAAACGATAGTTAAGCGCCAAGGAGGCTCGAGCGGCACCTTGCGAATTTTGGAATTTAAAGATCCGGCCGCGCCGGAGAAATCTTTAATCTTTTTTATTGAAATAGAAACGTCCGACAAAGAAAACGAACGGATTGTCAGGATACTGGCCGAAGAACTTAAAGACCAATTCTTTAACGCTCCGACGGACAGCGTGGAATTCGCTTTTGAGAACGCGCTTTCCCGCGCCAATATCGCCATTAAAGACACGCTGCTCATCAAACCGAGAAATTGGCTGAATAAAATCCACGTTGCCATTCTGGCCGGCAAAGACCAAGAAGTGCACCTTTCTTCGGTTGGCAGCATGCACGCTTTTTTGGTTCATCGCGACCAGATTGTGGATATCTTGGACGGCGACGGCAAAGGAAGCGCCGTCCGAACCGCGGATCGAGGTCTTGCTGGCCGGACGCCTAATCCGGTAAAATTATTTTCCAACATTACCAGCGGCCGGTTGCTGCCCAATGACGCCTTGGTGATGATTAACGAATCAGTGCTGGATTATCTGTCCCCGGAACGCATTAGAAAAACGGCCCAAGATTTTCAACCAGCGGCCGCGGCCAACAAGTTTTATGAGCTTCTTTCGGCCGCGCCGGCCAACAAGCAATTTGGGGCTGTGATTATTAAGCGCCTGCCAACAAAGGAGGAAGTCGACCAAAGGGAGGAACAAGCTCAAGAAAAACTGCAAAAAGACGCGGCGATTGAAAAATATCTAAAGCCTAAAGTTGCGACTTCCCTGGAATCCAAGCGGACTTCTTTAAAAAAAGCAGCCTCCGCCTGGCTGGAAGTTTTAGCCAAATATGGCCAAATCGGACTGTCGCTGGCCCTAAACCTTTTATCCAAATTTTTGGAAAAAGCCCAGCTTAACTTGGCCGCTCTGCTGCCGTTGCTCTCTAGATTGCCTTCTTTCGCAAAAACTTTTGTCCGCGACCCGGAAGCCCGGCGCTATCATGGAGCGAAAATTAAGCAATCGCTTATCTTTAAAAAACAAGCTTTTCTAAACTACTTCCTCGCTCTGCCTTGGCGGCAGAAGCGCGTTTTGGCCACCATTGTTGGGCTGATAATTATTTTAACCGGCAGCATTGGCATCCGAATTTACAACAAAAACCAGAACGAAAAAAAAGCGGCTCTCACCAAAGAATTGGCTGGCATTGCCCAGCAAATTGACCAAACCGAAGCCAGCCTGCTCTACAACGACCAAACCCGGGCTCGGGAAATATTGGCGCTGGTTTCCAGACGCCTGTTAAAACTCTCCGTCTCTGACGACCAAGGTAAAGCCGAACGCCAGCTTCTGCAATCCCGAATCTCTGATTTGGAAAATAAGCTTGATAAAAAGATAATTTTAAATGATTTAACTCCCATCACTGTCCTGAACCCAGGCAGCGACGACAGCTCAGGATTGATTTTATCTGAAACTGCCGCTCTTTATTATAATGGCAATCAAAAACAGCTCTATCGGCTGGACACCCAATCCGGACTGCTTTCGCCTTTTACCGCGCTTAAGGATATAGAACCGTTCAAGCAAGCCGTGCTGATAGACAACCAAACCATCGCTTTGTTAGGCGCCTCTAGCGCTTGGCTGGTGAATACGGAAAAAGAAACGGTTTTTAAACAAGATTTTACTTTCCCCGGCAATCACCCGGAACCGTTCACCAGTTATGCCAAAAACTTGTACACTTTTTCCAGAGCTGAAAAAACCATTACCCGCTACCGCGAAGGAACTTTTAACAAAGCGGATAATTGGCTGAAACAAGATTTTGATTTGTCCCGAATAAGCGACATCCTAGTTGATGGTTCGCTCTATCTTCTTTCTGAAGAAAGCCGAATAAACGTGTTCGCGAGCGGCTATCCAGCCAGCGCCATCCAACTTAACCTGACCAAACCGCTGGGCGCTAATCCCAAATTCCATATTAACGAAGATATTGCCAACTTCTACATATTGGACAGCGCCAATACCCGGCTCTTGAAATTCACTAGAAAAGGAGAATTTTTGGGGCAGTACATTTCTCCAGCGCTTAAAGAAGCGCGCGCTCTGGTTGTTCCCAAAGGCGAAACTGAAACCATAATCCTTTCAGGTGATAAAATTTACCGCTTGCCTTTACTTTAAGGTAACGCTGGCGCCAGCGGTTTCCAATTTCTTCTTGATGGTTTCAGCCTCTTCTTTTTTAACCCCTTCTTTTACAATTTTGGGAGCGCCATCAACCAAATCTTTGGCTTCTTTTAAGCCCAAAGAAGTGACTTCACGAACGACCTTGATGACGCTAATTTTGCTGGCGCCGGACGAGGTGAGTTCAACGTCGAAAGATGTCTTTTCCTCAACTGGGGCCGCTTCACCACCAGCAACTGCAGCGGCTACCATCATTGGAGCGCTAGCAGAAACACCGAACTTTTCTTCCAAAATTTTAACCAGTTCCGCCAGGTCAAGCACGGACATTTTTTCTATTTCTTCGACCAGTTTTTTGAATTTTTCCGGAACCGCTACTTCGGCAGGCTCCTGCTTGGTTGTGTCTTCTGACATATAATATCTCCTTGCTAAAAACTTATTTAATAGTAGTTTGCTTATCTGTCATTCCCGCGAAAGCGGGAATCCAGAGTTAATCGAGTTGGACTCTGGATGCCCGATCAGGTCGGGCATGACAATCAGATTGCCTTAACATCTTTAATTCCGTTCAGGACACTAACCAACCCGCGCATTGTGCCAGCCAGCACATTGACGAAACCAGAAACAGGCGCGTTTAAGGAACTAACTAGTTTGGCGTAAAGCTCCAGCTTGCCGGGCAGTTTGGATAAAGAAACAATCGCTGACGCGTCAACAAACTTATTTTCCAAAAGCCCGCCGTAAATCTTTAAGACTTCGTGGTCTTTTTGGAATTTGGCTAAAAGCTTGGCCGCCGCCACCTCGTCGGAATTGCTAAAAGCAACGGCTAAGCCTTGGCCTAGTTCCTTGGCATTGATATCCAGCTTCTGGCTGGCAAAAGCCCGCTGGAGAAGAGTCTTTTTTATGACCCGGAGCACAATGCCGTCGGCTCGGGCCTGTGCCCGCAAGATCTCAATTTCCGGGACGGTCAAGCCATGATAGCCGACAAAAACCACGCTCTTGGCGCCCTGAAGATTCTTTTCAGCATCTTGGAGAGCGGCCTCTTTTTGCTTTCTAGTTTTAGGCATATGTCTGCGAATTATACGCCAGCCAGAGGCTGGTCGGCCTTTGGCCGAAATATAC
>MHKO01000025.1:12762-13359 GCA_001818435.1 Candidatus Komeilibacteria bacterium RIFCSPLOWO2_02_FULL_48_11 | reverse complement strand
GCCTCATCGGCGGGGCCTGCTATCTGCGGAATAATTGATTATGGAGTTAATGATACTACATTTGAAAAATAAGTCAACTATTGACAATATTTCACCACTATGCTATAAATAATCCGCTCTTTAAAAACACTTTAATGTAAAGGAGGTGAGAACAAGAAAATGCGACTGACGCAGAAGCAAATTCAGCGAGTTTCTGAAACCACGATTGATCCACGTACATGGACAATTGGTCAACTAAGAAGCGCGGTGGAGCATGTAAAAAATAGGCTTAAGGAAGCAAAAAAGACCGAGCCTGATCGCAGAGAGCGAATTCTGGAGCCTCTGCTGTCGTTAACCGGCATGCTCTCCGAAGTTCTGGGAGGGAAACTTATCAACTTTTCTAACTGCTGGGGCGAGGAGCAGTTATACGAGGATTGGGTTAAGAAGATACAATATCTTGAGGCCCATCTCGCTGAAATTGAGCAAGCACTGGTTCAATAGGAAATCCACCTACCAAACCCAACAACCCACGGACCGGACATCCGTGGGTATTTTTTTATTTCAAATACTTCGCCTTATTGGCATTATGCTCCGAGAGTGTCTTGCTAAAAATCGTCT
>MHKO01000025.1:7911-12753 GCA_001818435.1 Candidatus Komeilibacteria bacterium RIFCSPLOWO2_02_FULL_48_11 | reverse complement strand
TGGGCGGCAAGCCTTTATATTTGTAAGTATTGTAAGGTGAATCCATTTTTAACTCTTCGGCTGTCAAAGCTGGGCGTTTGCCGCCAATAATGTACTTAAGCGTGGCATCTGACTGCAAGGCCACGTTGTGCAACAGGCGCGACCAAAAAATATCAGCCACAATGGGCCGGTCAGCCTCATGAGGAACTTCAGCCTCAATGATGCTGGCCATGATTAAAACATCATAAAAATCCTTGCCCTGGCGCTCAATTTCAGCCCGCAACTCTGGCGTAACCTTGCGCTCGAAGTTAGAGAGCATTTTTTTAGTAACATCAGCAATCGTCGCATCAGTGTAGATTTCATAGGTGTCCGGAAAAAGATAGCCCTCAAGCCCGTTGGTTTTAATTTTTGGCGCCAGCCAAGGGAAGTCTTGGCTGTAATCAAAATAACCAACACCCACGCCTTTTAAACCCAAGTAATCACCTAAACTAACTGCCTGGTAACCAGCCGGTAAACCGATATTTTGATTTTCAAAATAAGGCACAATCTCCGGTATGCCCCAGCCTTCCAGAATTTTTACGCTTTTTACCGGTCGCGGCTTAATTTGGGTCAGAATATTAAAAAGCTCCAATGCATTCAAGCGCGCTGGCAGTACGAAATCGCCGGCAATAAACCGGTTCTCGGCGCGACGCAGCCAAACATAAGTTCTAAACCAAAATGGACTCTTGATAATATTTTTGCCGACCAGTTCATTGATAATTTGTTTTACTGTTTGGCCTTCCTTAATCTCAAACTGCCGCGCCGCGGCCGGAACGTTAACCGCGCCAAAAATCTCATAGCTAACATACGTTGCCGCGCCGGCGGCAACTAGAACAATGACCAAGATGAGATATTTAAAAAGACGATTCATAAGTTTATAAATATTTTTTCCAATCTTTCTTTGAACGCAAATGCGCCACAATTTTTTTAACGTCCTGCGCCCGATTTTTATTGATGATTAAAATCGCATCATTGGTTTCCACCACTACCAAATCTTTCACTCCCAGCGCGGCCACGAATTTTTTATCTTTGGAAAGCATTAAATTATTCTCGCTCTCAATTAACAATGATTCGCCGTTAACCACATTGCCATTGGCATCGCGCGCCGACATTTCCTGCACCGATCGCCAATGGCCAATGTCGGCCCAACCGAGATCAGACGGTATAACTAACATTTTTTTTGTTTTTTCCAAAATCGCGTAATCAATCGAGATTGGATTTAACTTTACGAACTGGCGGTCAATCGCGGCTTGCAAATTGGCTCCCGAGGCTTGAGAAATTTTTTCTAACGCCGAAAAATTATTTGGCAAATAAGTTTTATATAAACTCCATAAATAATCAACCCGCCAAGCAAACAAACCCGGGTTCCAAAAACAATTGCCCTCGGCGATTAATCTCTGCGCTTTGACAACCGAGGGTTTTTCAATAAACCGCTTCACGCGATAGACGCCGGCGGTTGATTGCTGAACAAATTTTTTATCCAGTTGAATGTAGCCGTAACCAGTCTCGGGATAACTCGGTTTGATGCCTGTTAAAATTGTTTGTTCGGGATTTTTTTGAGCCAATTGCCCGGCCCGTTTTAATAAGCGCGCGTATTTTTTCGCGTCACTGACGTAATGATCCGAGTGCACGGTGACAATTACTTCGCGCGGAGAGCGGGCAATAAAGCGCGCCGCGGCCAAGCCAATGGCGCCGGCGCTGTCGCGCTTAACCGGTTCCAGCAATAAATTATTTTTTGGCAGTTCCGGCAGCTGCTTGGTGATGCTAGGGGCGCAACTTTTTGCGGTGACGACTAAAATATCGCCAGCCGAAAAAACCAAGCGCAATCTTTTGTAAGTTTGCTGCAACAATGAATCGCGCCCCAAGATGGGTAATATCTGTTTGGGTTCATTTTCGCGCGACCAAGGCCACAGCCTGGTGCCGCCGCCGCCGGCTAAAATTATGATTTTCATACTGCGAATTATACAAATTTTTGCGAATGACTCAAATTAAACACGTCATTCTGAGCCCCTCGGGCATACTCGGGGTAAACTCCGCGAAGAATCTCATCGGTAATCCACGGGATCCCAGCCAGAGGCTCCCTCCAAAGGATGGTTCGGTCGGCCTTTGGCCGACTTCAACTCTGTTTTGTTCAGGATGACAGGTAGAAAATTCGTACTCATTCGCATAATTGCAGTATACTCTTTCTTGACTTTAGCTTCAAGCTGTGCTATACTTATATTATCCCTTTCAGCCCGTGTATCAATAATTGACGCGGGCTTTTATGTTGATAAAACTTCGCTCAAACAAGAAATTAAAATCGGCTTTAGCGTTCGTGGCCCTATTTGCGGCTGTTTCTTTTTTAGTGCCATACCAGGCCCTAGCCAGCCCGATTAACGCTTCCACCCTGATTGACCTGACTAATCGCACCCGGCAAGAAGCCGGCTTGCCCCCGCTGCAGCCGAACCATAAACTTACCCAAGCGGCTTACCGCAAGGCGCATGACATTTTAAACCACGGGTATTTTTCTCACACCACGCCCTCGGGCAAACCTTTTTATCAGTGGATTGAAGAAGAACAATATGCCTATCTTTACGCCGGCGAGAATCTGGCCATTGATTTTGGCACTAACGAAGGAGTGCTGGCCGCTTGGCTGGAAAGCCCCACGCATCGGGCCAACATTATCAATGAGCATTACGCCGAAATCGGCCTGGTGACTTTGCGCGGAGAGTGGCAGGACCACGCCACCACGGTTGTGGTGCAGATGTTTGGTTCGCTCTTGGAAGACTCGCCGACTGTTTTGGGCAAAGCGCTTCAAGGCTTGAGCGATGATCTAAAAATAAGAAAAGACGATTTATCCAAATTGGCGGCGGACATTGTGCTCCTGCCGAGCCTGGCGGGCCGAAAATACTTTGACGTTATTGCCAAACCGGCCAGAGAAATGGCTCTGGGACTTTCCAATCCCACTTCGGCCAGCATTGCGGCCAGCCCGATCACAAAAGTTGCTCAAGGCAACGCCTACCGCACTTTGCTGAAATCCGAGACCACCTGCTGTCAAAGCGATTTTGTTTTCGCCTTAACTGAAGAAAAAAACGGGGTGACGGTTTCCACCCCCATTACCTACCCCTCGTTTAAAGAATTGCTCTCAACTTTAAAACAAAAAGCGCCTCATTTGCTAACCACGCCCCAAGATTTAAAAACTAACATTGGCTTGGCCGGAATAATAACATTACTTTTGCTGGCGGCTTATTGGCGGAATTTTAAGGCTTATCTTCAAAACAAGCCAGGCTACAATTAACCCGATAAAACCGCCGGCCAAAACATCGCTCAAATAATGCACCCCGGCCAAAACGCGGCCAACCGAAATCAAGGCCGCGGCTAGGAGCGCCAGTAAGGCGTTTTTTTTGTGATGAAACCAGATGCTGCCGGCTAAAGCCCAAGCTATGGCCGCGTGGCTGGAAGGAAACGAGTGGTCCAAAAACAACGGCTGCAACAGCGGCTTAAAATCCAAAGTAACAAACGGCCGATAACGCCAGCACAACCAGGTTATCACCGCGTTAATAGCAATAGTGAGCGCCACCGCGGCCATAGAGCGGGCCAGCAAAAAAATCCGTTTCCGCCGGGAGGAAAAAAAACTTACCATTACTAAATAAACAACTAAAATCCAAATTAGCCAAGTGGCCGCAAAAATCACCGCCGGAAGCGGTAAAACACGGCCCAGGGAAAAGAGCCAGTCGCTTATTTTGTAATCTAGTTCTAAAAACATTAAATTAAAGAATGAGCCGTCATGGCTTTGGGCCGCGGCAACCCAATAATTGAGAGCGCCGTGGCCCCCACGTCCGAAAGAACCCCTGATACCGGCAACCGATGCAGTTCAAAGTCATCGTCGCGCGGCGGAATCAGCTTAAAAGACTCACCCGCTAAAATGCAAGGCACGGGATTGGCCGTATGCTCTTTAATAATGCGACCGCTTTCCCAATTTACTTTGGCTTCGGCATTGCCATGGTCAGCCGTGATAATTAATGTCCCATTGCGCTTGGCCACCGAGGCAACAACGCGTTTTAAACATTGGTCAACATACCCTAAAGCCAGCTGGGTAGCTTTTAAATTGCCGGTATGGCCCACCATGTCGGCATTGGCAAAATTAACCACTAGACAATTATGAGTGTTGCGTTCCAAGGCCGCGACAACTTTCTCGGTAATCTCTTGAACCGACATTTCCGGCCGGTCGGCATAAGTGGCCACGCCTAATGAGGGCACAATCACGTTTTCCTGGCCTTGAAAAGTAATATCTTTGCCGCCATTGAAAAAATAGGTTACATGGGCGTATTTTTCCGTTTCCGCCAGGTGCAGCTGGGTTAACCCGGCCTCGCTCCAAACCCGGGCCAGGGGATAATCCACCGTTTCTTTGACAAAAGCAACTTTAAGAGGCAAATCAGGCTCGTATTCGGTTAGGGTGGCAAAATACAGATTGGTTAGAGCCGGCCCGCGGTTGAACTTAGGCAGAGTCGGCAACACAAAAGCTTTAGTGAGCTGGCGCGCCCGGTCTGGCCGGTAATTAAAAAAAATGGCGCTATCCCCGGGCTGAACCCGGCTGGCGCCATTGGTTTCCCCGCTTTTAATGACGCCAGGGATGAATTCCTCGTCAAAAATATTCTGGCTGTAGCTGGCAGTAACTGCGGCCTCGGCTGAATCGTATTCCTTGGCTTCCCCGCGCACCATGGCCCGATAAACGCTTTCAATGCGGTCCCAATGGTTGTCGCGGTCCAGGGCGTAAAACCGGCCGGAGATAGTGGCTATTTTGCCCACCCCCAGGCGTTTCATTACCCGTTCCAAAGATTGAAC
>MHKO01000025.1:0-7860 GCA_001818435.1 Candidatus Komeilibacteria bacterium RIFCSPLOWO2_02_FULL_48_11 | reverse complement strand
GCCTTCAGAAAGAAGACCCAGGAGATGCAAACTTGAATTATGCTGTTTGCAGTTGCCAATGGCCGCGGTTAACGCCTGGTTGTCAAAAAACGTTCCGTTCTCTATGGCTTTGTTTATCTTTAAAACTTCCTGATAGACAATTCGGCCGGCCCCTAAATTCAAATGCCCAACCTCGGAATTGCCAGCCTCGCCCCAAGGCAAGCCCACGGCTTCGCCTGAGGCGGCTAAGGAAAAAGTTTGATATTGGCGAGTTAGCTGGTTGAAAAACGGGGTGGTGCCAGCGCTGAAAGCATTGCCGCGCGAGGGCGGAGCAATGCCCCAACCATCTAAAATGAGCAAGACGAGCGGTAAGTTTTTTATTTGATTTGTCATCGTTATTTCTCAAACAAGCTCTTCCCAGTCATGGCTATTGGTTTGTTGATGCCAAAAAGCTCTAATATTGTTGGTGCCACGTCCGAGAGCACCCCGCCGTGCCGCAAAGGCGGCAAATTTTTGGTTTGCTTCCCGGCCCAAACCAAGAACGGCACTTGATTTTTTGAATGCTCGGTATCCAGGGCGTTGTTGGAAAAATCTTTCATCTCTTCAATGTTGCCGTGGTCAGCCGTAACTATCAAAGCGCCGCTGGCTGAGTCCACGGCGACCAATAAACGGCCTAAACTCTGATCCACGGCCTGTAAAGCGATTTTCGCGGCTTCAAAATTGCCAGTATGCGCCACCATGTCGGTACAGGCGAAATTAACAGCCAGAAAATCGTATTTCTTTTCGGTTAAATCTTTAATAACCTCGTCTGTCAGTTCTTTAGTGGCCATCTCCGGTGACTGGTCATAACGCTCAATATTGGGCGAAGGAATCATCAGCCGGTGCTCGCCGTTAACCGGGTCAGCGTAGCCGCCATTAAAGAAATAAGTCATGTGAGCGTATTTTTCGCTTTCCGCCAGATACAGCTGTCGCTTTTTTGACAAAACCATAGGCAAAGTGTCTTTCAATAAAGCGCTGGGATAAGCGGTGATAATGTCATCCAAGTCAGGGCCAAAATCGGTCATGGCCACGAAACATAAATTTTTAATAATCCGCTTGGGCATAAAAGCGCCGGGATTGTCTTGGCTAAAATTTTTCTGAACAAACGGCTTAGCCAGCTGCCGGGCCCGGTCGCTGCGGTGGTTAAAGAAAATAATGGCGTCATTATCTTGAATGTCGCCAATTGGCTTGTTGGCCCGGCAAACTGAATGCGGCTCAATAAACTCATCCCCAATGCCTTCACGGTAAGATTCATCAAAAACTGCCAGAGGATTATCAACGCATCGGCCTTCGCCCAAGACAATGGCATTGTAAGCTTTCTCGGTTCGACCCCAGCTTTTGCGCCTGTCCATGGAAAAAAAGCGGCCAATAATGCTGGCTATCTCCTGGTTCGGATGCAATTCCTGAATCAGGCGCTCGATCATCTCCCGGCCTGAAAAAGGATGTGAATCCCGGCCATCAGTAAAGAGGTGGATAAAAACCGGAGCCACTTTCTCCTTGTCCAATAAATCCAGAAGCGCGTAAAGATGTTCTGGGGTTGAGTGGGCGCTTTGGCCATTGGAAAGCATGCCCATCAGATGCAGGCGGGAATTATTTTGCTTGACGCGGCGGATAGCTTCAATAAAGGCCGGGTTCTTAAAAAAAGTGCCGTCTTGAATAGACTCATTGATTGTAACCGGGTCCTGCTTGACAATCCGGCCAGCGCCCAAATTAAGATGCCCGGCTTCGGAATTGCCGTCTTGGTCCTCTGGCAGGCCCACATACTCGCCATGGGCCCATAAACGCGTGTGCCGCCCTTCTTGGCATAAACGGCTATACTCGGGCAAAGATTTAAAAGAAAAAGGATTAGATGGCGACTCAGGAGCAATGCCAAAACCATCAAGGATGACGAGGACAATAGGACCGTTGATTAAAGGTTGGGACATAGCTAGATAAAGGTGGTTAGGAATTTAAGTGGTTTTATACCTGTCATCCCGAGCCCCTACAGAAAGACGCTATTAACCACGGGCTTAGGAAACGACTGAACAAAAATCAACTAATAGTAGGGTGCGGGGCGAGAGGATCCCCTAGCAATTGCACGAACCATGGGATCCTCTCGGCGTGCCTCATCCATAACAGCGAATCTTGCTACTATGTTTGCCACATTAATTACTTATGGCACGTCCTTTGACGCCTCGGGATGACATTTTTTCTAACTCCTGCTCTATCTCCAATAATCTATTATACTTCGCCACTCTCTCTCCCCTATCCGGAGCGCCGGCTTTAATGTATTCGGCGCCTACGGCCACGGCTAAATCGGCAATCGTGGCATCATTTGTTTCACCGCTGCGATGCGAAATAATTACTTTAAAATCATTATCTTTAGCCAGTTTAATGGCGGCCATGGTTTCTGAAAGCGTGCCGATTTGATTTGGTTTTATCAAGATGGCGTTGGCGGCCTTGGTTTTAATGCCTCGCTCCAAGCGCTCAACATTAGTCACAAACAAATCATCTCCGATAATCATAATTTTCTCCCCCACCTCGGCCGTGAACTTCCGCCAATCATCCCAAGCCTCTTCGCCAAAAGGGTCTTCCAGGCTGATAAGCGGGTAGCAACTAAACCATTCGCGATAAAGCGCCGCCAATTTGTCGGCTTTGAATTCCTGCTTGGGCGGAGCCACAACGTAAGTTTTGCCGTTTTCTTTAAAGAAAGAAGTGGCCGCCGCGTCCAAGCCCAAAAAAACGTCTTGCCCCGGAGTCTGGCCTGATTTTGTAATCGCCTCAATCATATAATCAAAAACCTGGTTCAGATTCTCCACATTGGGCGCGTAGCCGCCTTCGTTGCCAACGTCGCTGTCTAAATTATTCTCTTTTAAAATCTGCCCCAGTGAGTGAAAAACCTCGCTGCCGGCTTCGAGTTGTTTGGAAAAAGTCCGGTCCATTACTGGAATTATCTGAAATTCCTGCAAAGCAATGTTGGTGCTGGCGTGTTTGCCACCATTAATAATGTTCATCAACGGCACGGGGAGAGATTTTGTTTCACGCAGTCCGTAAGTCTGCTGCAACGAGCGATACAGCGGCAGCTCCCGAGCTGTGGCCACGGCCTTGGCCACAGCCAAAGAAACAGACAAAATGGCATTGGCTCCAAGATTGGATTTGTTGTGCCGGCCATCAAGTTTAATCATCAGCTTATCAACGGCTTCTTGATCTTCGGCATCCTGACCCACAAGCTCATGAGCAATTTTTATGTTCACATTACCGCAGGCTTTGAGAACGCCTTTGCCGCCATAACGATCCATATCGCCGTCGCGCAGTTCATAAGCCTCAAAACGTCCAGTAGAAGCGCCAGAAGGCACAGCAGCTTCGCCTTCGGATCCATTTTCAAGCCTCACCCGCGTCGCCACCGTGGGATCGCCCCGAGAATCAAGAATTTCACGCGCTTGGATGTGTTTGATGGAAAAAGGATTCATATGATGATTTGTCATCCCGAACCCCCAATAGAGGACGCTATTAACCACGCTTACCGCATTCACTGCTTATGGTGCGTCTCTTGACGCCTCGGGATGACATTTTAATATTGATGTGGAAATTAGTGGCTGGTGTGTATTACTAACGCCTCCAACCCCGGCATTGATTCTCCGGCTAAAAAAGTCAACATGGCCCCGCCACCAACCGAAACAAAACTAAATTTATCAATGACGTTTAATTTGGTTAAAACATCCAAAGTGTCGCCGCCGCCGCTGACCGTCTTGGCCTGGCTTTGCGTAATCGCCGCGACAATATCTCTCGTGCCGGCTTGATAGCGCGCGTCTTCAAATTTTCCCATAGGCCCGTTCCAAAGAATGGCCCTGGCTGCGGCTATTTTTTGCTTAAATAACGCGGCTGTTCTCGGTCCAATGTCACCAATAAAATCCTCGGAATCCACTGAATTTATATCTGAAACGCTACCGTCAGAGAGCACCGCATCAATGGGTAAAAAAATTTTGGCATCAGTGAACGTTTTGGCGATGGAAAAATATTCCTCTTCCACCAGGGATTGGCCGACATTTATTCCGCGAGCGGCCAGCATGGTGTTGGCCAAAGCGCCGCCAATCAGAATGGCATCGGCCCGGGTTAATAACTGCTTAATCAATGGAATCTTGGTTTCAATTTTAGCGCCGCCCAGTATGGCCGCATAGGGCCGGGGCAGATTATCAAGCCAACGCGTCAGTTCTTTTATTTCATTAATCAGGCTCAACCCGGCATAGGCCGGCAAAATTTTGGCTATGGCCAGCATCGAGGCGTCACTGCGGTGGCTGTTGCCAAAAGCGTCATTAACGTAAACTTCGCCCCAGCGCCCAAGCTCAAGAGCGAAATTCCGGTCATTATTTTTCTCGCCCGGCCAAAAACGCAAGTTCTCCAACATGACTAATCGGCCAGGAGCGCTCTCTGGCAACGCGCTGACATCATTGATCAAGTTAATTTTTTCCTGAACACCCAACTTGTTCAACAAAAATTCCAGCCGGCTCTTAACTGGCGACAGGCTTAAATCTTGATTATATCCGGCCTGGGGGCGGCCGCGATGGCCGCATAAAATTATTTTAACCGCGCCAAAATCAAGCAACTCTTTTATAGTTGTTACTGACCGCTCTAGCCGCAAATCATGAAATTCATCCACTTGTCCTTGCTCATTAACCTCCACATCTAAATCCAAACGCAAAAGCACCTTCTTACCCGCAACATCCTGCTTTGTGTACTGGCGTAAATCCATGCCTTGAGTATATCAAAAAGAGCTTTAATGTAAAAGTGGATGGGAATTTAATAACTGTCATCCCGAGGCGTTATAGGGATGCGCTATAAGCAATGAACCTGGGAAACACAGTAATGCCATTCGCCGCAATGGACGAGGCACGCCGAGAGGATCCCCTGTTAATCGCGATTGCCATGGGATCCTCTCGCCCCGCGACACGCGATTCGTTGATTTTCGTTCATTGGTTTACCACGCCCGTGATTTATGGCATCTCCTGTTTAGGGGCTCGGGATGACAGGCGCCAAATTTCTAACTGCTTAATTTCTCTACTTCTTCCCGCAAAATTTTTATAAAACGCGTTAAGTCCGCTAGTTTAGTCGTCCTGCCTAAACTAATCCGTAGACTGCCCAGAGCCAAGTTTTTGTCCAAACCAAGGGCCAAAAGCACTCTTGAGGCCTCAAATTTGCCCGTGGAACAAGCCGAGCCCGAAGAGCAGGAAAATCCCCGCTCCGAGAGGCGAAAAACCAGGGCTTCGCCCTCCAGGCCGGGAAAACAAAAAGACGCGTTGTTAGGCAGACGTTTATTCGGATGGCCGGTCAAAACTGCCTCTGGAATGGCTTTTTTTACGGATGCTATTAAAAAATCACGTAATTTTGAGAGCCTGGGCACTTCTTTCTGCCTTTGGTTTTCAGCCTTTGACAAAGCCATGGCCGACCCGACAATACCAGCGACATTCTCGGTTCCGGAGCGCCAGCCAAATTCCTGTCCCCCGCCCAGAATTTGCGGAGCAAGATTTACTCCTTGCCGCTTATACAAAATACCCGCGCCTTTGGGACCGTAAAATTTATGCGCTGAAAGAGAGAGTAAATCAACTCCGAGTTTATCAACCGACAAAGGCAGCAACCCTGGAGCCTGCACCGCGTCAGTGTGGATAAGAATGGCTTTGTTTTTTCTTTTAACTGATTTGGCGATTTCCGCAATCGGCTGGATGGTACCAATTTCGTTATTAGCATACATGACAGAAACCAAAAAAGTGTCATCGCGCACGGCTTTGAGAACATCTTGAGGATTGACGCAGCCAAACTTGTCCACTTCAATATAAGCAACCTTGACTCCCCTGTCTTCTAAATATCTGGCAGTCTCCAACACTGCCGGGTGTTCAATTACTGATGTAATCAGATGGCCGCGAAAATTGCCTGCCTCGGCAATGCCTTTGAGAGCCAGATTATCGGCTTCGGTGCCGCTAGCGGTAAAAATAATTTCTTTTTCCCGGCAACCTAAAACTTTAGCAACTTTTTGTCTGGCTTCATCTATGGCCTGCCTGGCTTGCTCGCCAAAGCTATGCAACGATGATGGGTTGCCGAACTTGGTTGTTAAATAAGGCTGCATAGCCAAAAGCGCCTCTGGCGAAAGAGGCGTGGTGGCGGCGTAGTCTAGATAAATATTCTTATTGCGATTTTTCACAGGAATTCAGTTTGACATACCGCGTGCTTCGTCCTTGGCCGATCCGCTCAATCTTCTTAAGGCGGAGAAGAATGGACAACGCCTGTTTAACCGTGGGCCGGGCCACTTTTGCGCCAACAACAATCTCTCCGGCAGAAGCGCTCTCAACCGAACGCAAGTATTCCCACACTGACAGTTGTTTTGGGGATAATAATTTCTCGATATTTTCTTTGGACAAAAGCTCTATGGCCAAGCTTGATTGTTTGGCTAGAACGCCAAGAAAAAAATCAAGCCAGGCGGTTATATCTTCTTTTTCCGCATTGAACGTTTTTTGGCTTCGGCGCAGGGCAAGATAATAATCCATCTTATTGTCTTCAACAAGCTTTTCGTGTGAAATATACGGCATATATGAATACCCGGCCTTGAGCAGGAGGAAATTCGTCAAGATCCTTGATAACCGGCCGTTGCCGTCCTGAAACGGATGAATCTTTAAAAACTCAACCAAAAAATTTCCAATAACAAGCAAAGGATGGAACCGTCCGTCTTTTAAGGCGCCGACTGTCGAGTCAACCAATTCCTGCATTTCTTTTGGAACAAGATACGCGGAAGTAGTCTCAAAAATAACGGCCGCGACATTGCCGTCTTGGTCTTTGGCCACAACTCTATTCTCGGTTTTTTTATAGTCCCCGCGGTGAGCCGCGTCCTTATCAACGTATTTCAAAAGTTCCTTGTGGAAATACTTTATCGCGCTTTCACCGAAATTGACGATTTTATAAGCGTCAAACACGTTGCTTAAAAGCTCGTAATACCCGCGCACTTCCTGCTTGTCGCGATCAGCGAATTTTTGCAGCCGCAAGCCCTGCATCAATTTTTCCACGGCTTCGTCGTCAAGCCGGCTGCCCTCAATGCGCGTGGACGCGCCTGACGAGGTTATTAAAACAGACCGCTTGAGCCGGCCTAAAATTTGCGGGTTCAATTGGGCTCCGGAAACCCACTGCCCTTTTAACTCGTCAATTTTGGCGATTTTTGAGATAATATTCGCCGGGATATGTTCAATCCGAGCGTTAAATCTTTGAATTTCTGCCATATATTAATTGGATATATTAACTATATCCAATTATATCCAATTATTAGACAATAGTCAAATACCTCAACAAAATCCAGCACAATCGAGGCATTCCCTACTCCCCCCAATACCGGATAGCCCGGGTTCCGGGCGGACCGCCCAGGCCGAAGTCGGGCGGGTCTTTGACGATGCGGCCGGTTTTCATGTTGATGATTGTACTGCCGGAGGCGATGTGGGTATCGCTTAATACAGTAAGTTGGTATGCGCCATCAAGCGGAGTCAGATTGAGGACTTGGTAATCTTCAGGCGATTTTTGGTTGATGTTCTGCTTGATGACAAAAAATTCTCTGCCTTCAACAAGCGGATTATCTTGATCTTGTATTGTCTTTCTTATCTCTTCAGCCCGAACCGAACAGTAGATGGCGTTGTTGTCATAAGTAACCATCCGACACGCATGCATATTTTCCAGCTTGGTGATATGCGGCTGGATGCTAAAATTACTCTGGCTCATTTCTTGGAGATTATCCACTTTGTAGATGTAATTGTCGTAGTCGTAGTATAAGGCTGTGGCAGTATCGTTGAAAGAAAAACTTCCGGTCCTTTTCCCCTTTTTCTGGTGATATAT
>MHKO01000024.1:6880-9431 GCA_001818435.1 Candidatus Komeilibacteria bacterium RIFCSPLOWO2_02_FULL_48_11 | reverse complement strand
ATCCCCGTGCACGGTTTGGCCGCGGATAAATGATCCGGTAATGGACGACTGCGATGACACCGCCAAATCCGGGCCTAGAACCTGGGGGAGGCTGACTATTACCGGCCAACTGCCGTAATTATTATTTTCGTCGCTCTCGGGCACGGCCTGCTCGGCATCTATCCAATAGTAAAGATAATACGAACCCGCTGGCGTACCAATCGGCACAGTATAAGTAAACGTCTGGGTTGAACTTTGATTTTGCGCCAGAACGGGAATAATATCGTCTCCAAAGCGGCGAAAGCTTTCATGCTGGCCGTTTTGCGGCCCAAAGTAGTAATACACCTGGCTGGCGACGGAAGCGGTTTCGCCTGAATTTTTGATAGTTACTGAGCCGGACGTAGTCTAGCCCGGTTCCAGGACGAGCCGCGTCAGACTCTGGCCGGACGCGAATAAATCCGGCACGCTCAAGGGCCGCGGGATAATGGTAATTTGATCATATTGCTGGTTATTCAACTCGTTGCTTTCCGCCACAGCATTGCCCGAATCCAGCCAATAATAAAAGTAATAAGTCCCGGGCGAAGCATTGGCCGGAATATCATAAATAACATGCTGGTGCGCGCTTGCGCCCGGGGACAGAGCCGGGATGCTGTTAGTGATAAAGCGGTAGGCATCGCTGAACAAATAGCTATCCTGTTTAAAATAATAGGACACATTGCTCGCCGCCGCGGCCGCGCCGCCGCGGTTGATGATGTCAGCGTCAAAAAGAATTTGTTCGCCGGGATAAAAAGTTGTTTTATTATAACGAGGCGCGCTCCGGTCCAAATCCGGCCCGGCATTTACCGTCAATGTCCAATAATACGCGTTATTACCTTCGTTGCTTTCATTCACTGTGCCAGCGCCGTTCACGCCAGCGGCGTCTATGAGATAATATAAACTGTAAGTTCCGGGCGATAAATTGCCAATCCGGTACCAAATATCGCCGGTTGAGACGAGACCACCCGGAGCCAGCCCCGGAATCGTTGTTTCCGCAATCTTATAGGCATCATTAAATATGAACGCGCCCGCGCTTAAATAAAATTTTACCACCGCCGGCCCAGAAGCCGCGGTTCCCTGATTTATAACATTAACACTCATCACAATATCCATGCCCGGATACACAGTTGTACTGGTTAAAAAGTCGATGTTCGCGGTTAAATCGGGCAAGGGGGGAGGTACTGTGTACTTAATAATGCTAATATCATCAAGATAAGCCCCGGCTTTGGTAACACTGGAATCGCTGGTCATGCCAAAAGCGAGCCAAACCGCACTGTTGCCCAAATACGGCTGGAGCAAATCCGAGGTGTTTTGTGAAGACCAGTTGGCGCCGGAATAGCCGGTGTAGGTGTTACCGGACCAGTGGGCGCCGTTATCGCCGGTAGCTAGAGCATAAAAGAAGTCATAATTGGTTTCCAGATCATACTGATATTGAAAAGCGACCCGCGCCAGATCCGTATTTCTCAAATCAATCGGGCCATACATCATCCAGGTGTTCATGTTGTTGTCATAAGTCGTGCAATCAGGCATATCACCGCCGCCGGAAGACCAGATAGATCTGGATCCGCTAAAAGATTTACACCCCACATCATCCCAGTAATCTGCCCCGTTCGCCGAATTTTGGTCAGAAACTTGCCAGTTGTTTCCGGCAGGAAAATTGTCCCCGCTTTCAGACATTATGTACACGGCATCTTCTGCTTTCAACGGCTGGGATTGCGCAAACGCACTCTCCGAATCTTCAGGCAAGGATAGAGGCCTAGAAATCAATGACTTGAGATAGCTGTCGTCAACAGGATAATCAATGTCAGTCCGGCTCTTATCGCGCAGATGCTCGGGCGTGAGCTCATCCAAAATCCGCGCCTGCCAGGAACCGGGCTCCACGCCCAAATACCGCGGATCGCCTTGGTAATCCTTGATGTTGTAAATCGGCTGGGAGTTTTGGATCGTTTGAACCGCTGTTACGTTTGTCTGCGTTTGCGCGAAAACGGATAATACCGGCAGTAACACGAAATACGCCACAAAACACCCCTCAATTATTTTTGCGGCTTTTCTGGCAAAAGACTGCATAATGCGGCAATAAATTACTGGTCTCCGTAATAGCGTATGGCCCGTCTTCCATGCGACCATCTATCCAAATTAAAAGTTGGCGCATTTTTAACAATCCGGCTGGTTTCCATATTAATGACGGTACTGCCGGAAGCGATGTAGGTGTCATTTAAGATTGTAAGATATCCAGCGTACCCAAGCGGAGCCAGATTAAGAACCTGGTAATCTTCGGGTGATTTTTGGTTGATGTTCTGCTTGATGACAAAAAATTCTCTGCCTTCAACAAGCGGATTATCTTGGTCTCGGATTGTTTTTCCTATTTCTTCGGCCCGAACCGAGCAATAAATGGCATTATTGTCATAAGTAACCATTTGGCAGGGGCGCATATTTTCCAGCTTGGTGATGTGCGGCTGAATAGTAAAATCGCTTTGGCTCATTTCCTGCAGATTATCCACTTTGTAAATAGAGCTGTCGTAGTCGTAGTACAAGG
>MHKO01000024.1:1248-6841 GCA_001818435.1 Candidatus Komeilibacteria bacterium RIFCSPLOWO2_02_FULL_48_11 | reverse complement strand
TCCCCTTTTTCTGGTGATATATATATATATATATATATTTCGAGGAATATCATAAAGCGCAAGTGAATCCTTATCTATCCACGCCCCGTCGCCTTTATTTACTTCATAATCATACGAACATAACAAGTATTGCTCATTACTTGACCACATACATGCCTTAGGATCGACGCTATGCCCCAGCTCCGCTCTTAATATATCCATATCCATTGCCAGCGACTGTGTGTGTGTGTGTGTCAATTCTATTATCTCATCTTTATGATCATGCGTTTTGAAAAGCACATCAATAAAAAAATTGCCTTTAGGAGAAATGTAATAAACATCCACATTCTCTGCCAGACTGGAAAAATCTTCCAATATTCTCCCCTCTGTGCCGTCTGGATTAATTATTAATATCTTGTTACCAGATTCGTGATAAACTGGCGAGATGAAGCTAAATGAAGCTGTCACTTTCTCCTCGGTCCCGTACTTATTCCAGTAATACGCCTCATCCGCGGCATATTCTTTCTTGTAGGCGCGATGGCCAACGTAATCTCTTATCACATTAAACCATATTGGAATCCCAACAACCAAAAAAACAATAAAATATATTGTAAAAAATTTCTTTTTTGCAACTAATAAATCTTTGAAATATCGTGAATACCGCACAATAATAAAAACAATGACATAACCCGCTAAAACAGGAGCAAACGGAAACAACATGCAGTCATCCCACAAACATCCAGCAATGCCAAAAAGCATAAGGTACATTAACGCGAGATCTGGCTCTCCTTCTAAAGAAGTTGCGGAAGTAATCAAGAGCATTAAAACGTATCCAATCCACAACAACATGGCATGAACAAGAAATGTTACAAGCAATTCTTTAAGTAATTTTTTTGAAAAGATTGCCATATGCTTTATATTTACCCTCTAAATTATACCACGCGACCCCAGTGAACGTCATCATCTGCGGAAAAAGTTGAGGATGGCGTCGAACCAGGAAATGCCGGTGTTCTGCGCGGTTTGGAGAACAATGGCGAACACGCCCACGCCCTCGCGCCTAAAGACGCCGGTGCGGGCGCTATTGGAGAACAGGGGCTGGCTCAAATTGTTGGCCGCGTCTCTTACAGCTAAGGCGTAATAATATTCAGTCTCGGGATTGACTCCGGAATCTTCCCAGGAGCGGGCGCTCGACTGGGTGATGGTTGCCACCGGCTCCAGGCCGTTGACAGAAGAGAACGGCTCTGATTTGCGGTACAGCAAAAATGAAGTTGAATCAATGCCGGTCAAAAGCTTTTCCAAAGACCGGTTCGCGTTCAAACGGCCGTTGGTTATAACCTTGTCGGCCAGCGGACTTGGCGCGTCAACCCCGGAAAGCAAGGCCGCGCGGATATGGGAAACTGCCAGCGAAGGATTGCGCGCCAGGAGAAGCGAGGCTGTGCCGGCCACGTACGGAGCGGCCATGGAGGTGCCGCTTTTATAACCGTAATTCCCGTTCAAAACCGCGCTCAAAATATCTTTGCCCGGAGCCGCCAAATCAACCGAATTGGCCCCGAAATTGGAGAAAGAGGCCAAATTATCGTTATAGTCGCTGGCGGCCACGGAAATTACGTTCTCCAGATCGAATTCAGCCGGATAATTATCGGCCTGGCCTAAATCCGCGGAATCATTGCCGGCCGCGGCCACGAATAAAACTCCGGCATTGTTGGCGCTGGCTATGGCGTCAAAAAACAGCTGGCTGAATCCCGGACCCCCGAAACTGGCGTTCACCACCCGGGCGCCATTGGCCACGGCATAGGAGAGGGCCTGAATGGCGCCGGCGGTAGTGCCGGTTCCATTGGCATCCAAAAACCGCACTGGCATGATAATCGCTTGGGGATTAACCCCGATTACCCCCAGATTATTATTGCCAATAGCGCCGATAATGCCAGCCACATGGGTGCCGTGGCTGTGTTCGTCCATTGGGTCGTTATCCTGGTCTTTTGCTTCTGAACACGAACCATCTTCCGCGTACCCAAAACACTCGGTCATATCCCAGCCCCGGACATCATCAATATATCCATTGTTGTCATCATCAATGTTGTTGCCGGCTATTTCATCCTGATTCACCCAGATGTTGGCGCTTAAATCCGGATGCGCATAATCCACGCCAGTATCCAGCACCGCCACCACTACCCTATTGGTTGACCCGTTGGCGCGGTCCCAAGCTTCCGGGGCGTCTATGTCCGCGTCAATGGTTCCGCCGGTCTGGCCGGAATTATGCAATCCCCAGAGCTGGCTGAAACCAGGATCATTGGGAATGGCGTCAATTGAAAGCAAATAATTGGGGCTGACCGCGATTACGGCGTCGTCGGCTTGATAATCCGCCAACGCTTCTTCCAAATCAGCCGGATCTTTAAGCACTACTTTGCTGATTCCATCCGCGAGCGGCTCAATGCTCTTTTCTTTTTTGAAAAAATTCAAAAAACTCAACCAGCCTTGGTACATCTCTTTCTCCTCCCCGCTCTTAAAGCGCACCAGCATTTCCCCGGCCACGTGCGGGGCGAGCGGTTCAATGGGCTCGCCAGAGCCAACAACGGCCGCATACACGGTGTTAGGCCCGCTGGCATTGGTTTGGTATTCGTTCCAAGAAAGAACAATTGAACTGCCGGTGGAAACCGCGGTTAAGCCTTCGGCTCCAACCGGCGGAATTGAATCGCGCACAATGGTTATGCTGGTGGGGTCGCTCTCCTGGCTGACAGCGTTTTTGGCAGTGAAGCTGAAATTATTCTGCCCCTCGGCCAGCGCAAGAACGTATTGCCAGGTTGTTGAAGCATTGCGCGCGATTATCTCGCGGCTATTCATGAAAATGGAAGTATCCGCCTGTTTTGTTCCGCTGACTTCTGCCTGTGCCAGATTAGTGAACGAGGGATAGCCGCTGACCACAGGCGGAGTGGGCCGGCCGGCAAAAACTTGCGTGGTGGTGGTCGCTGTATTGTTGGCCAGATTGTTATCCGTAACATTGCCGGCGATAGTAACCGTATTTATTATATTGCCGACAATTGAGGGTATAACCGTAATGGTGCTGGTGGCGTTCGCGCCCGAAGCCAGTGTTCCAATTTGGCAGGCTACAACACCGCTCTGATGCGAACAAGAACCGGCTGACGCGCTGGAGGAAACAAATACCGCGGACTCGGGCAAGGTGTCGGTGAGAACCACTAATTGGGCCTCTGACGGGCCGTTGTTGGCTATGGTGATGAAATAATCCAATTTGTTTCCGGTTGGGAGCGAGGAAAAAGACGGCTCTACGCTGACAGAGAGGTCAGCGTCCGGCGGCGGAGTTGAATTTTCATCCAGCGGGTCGCTTCCTTCCTCGTTTTCCTCAAAGTCGCTATAGCCGTCCAAATCCGTGTCAAAAACCAGCGGATTGGTGCTGTTGGCAATTTCCTGATTATCAGTCAAACCATCGCCGTCCGTGTCAGACCGGCTGGCGGAGGTGCCGTAATTTGCTTCTTCGCTGTCCGAGAGGCCGTCATTGTCCTGGTCGTTGTTGATGGCGGTTTCAGAGAGAAAACTCTCTGTTCCACTGCCATTGATTGCGCTGATGGCGTAAAGCCTAGGCGCGTCGCTCTCTTGGCTGGCCCAAGGGTCTTGGGTATCCAGCCAATTTTGCTCGGTTTGCGCGATTTGGGAAAAATAAAAGTCAGCCGGATTTTTGGCATAGACGCGGTATTGCGCGGCCGTCCCGGTGGCTGGCGCTTGCCACTCCAGTCTGGTTACGAGTGTTTCGGCTCCAGCGACTGGCTTGGGGCTTATGTTTTGGGGCTCGGAAATTGGCTGGCTGATGATGATTTTTTCCGGATTCGCTGGATTGACGCTGAACGAATAAGCAATGCTGGCGGCGCTGGTGAAAATTCTGTAATCTTTGCTTAACATGGCTTCCGCGTCCAGATATTCAAAATGAATGCTCGCGTCTTCCTGGTATGGGCTGTAGATGTTGATTATGTAGGTTCCTGTTTCCGGATTATTTATTTTGATTCCCCCGGAATCGGTGCGCACCGTAATTTCCGCATCCGGAATTTCATCCACCCGATTCCCGCCTGAGTCAATCCCGCTCTGCTTGCCAGTGGGGCTGATAATATGCGGGGTGATACGGCCGTCAAAGGAGAAGCCAAGTATGGATGTGGGAGCGTCTGCATCAACCGCAACACTATTAGCCGCGGCTGAACCCATAATTTGCTCAAACGTTGATGTGCCATTCGGAACTTGACCTTTCAAAAATTTCACCAAGGCGGCAGAGAACTTATTAACCAATCCGCCGTGCCCGGATTCGGCCGTTACTTTGGCCCGGGCCCAACCCTCGTCATACGGCAAACTGCCGCTGTCTTCTCGCACGGTTCCGTCGCCGTTTGGAAAAAAATTAGCCCCACTTCCTTTAAGAAGTCCAAAAAGTCTGCTTTTTGGAGCGCCATCAACATATCGCTTAGCATTCTTGTCACTTGCTCCAACATCAATACTATTAATTGTACTTTTTTTTATTCCAACAAATACGACAGTATCCACTTTATCAGGACCGCTTCCCATACGACTTTTTGTATTATTTTGGTTTAATTTTTCCAAAAAGTCATTTGAAACTCTATTTTCTCCACCGACCAAACCTCTTAAAACATTATTTTCTAACAAAAAATCATAAGTCGGCAAAAGTTGTTTCGCGCCAAATATAGTGTCGTTGTTTTTCTCATTTCCGTTCGGCATAAAATCACCCCAAGTTGAGCCAGTGTACCATTCTAACATTTTATCATATTCATTACTGTATAATTCAATCTCATCTTTGCCGCTCTTGCCAACATTTTTTTCTCTTTCATAATTATACTGCGTTGATTTCCAATACAAATTTATCCAATCTGTCCCCAAACCATTAGTTATGTCGTCCGCGAGTTTTGGATCCCCGCCTTCCCATATATAATACGCGTTCGCTGATCCTTGATTCGGAACGCCAACCATGGCGAATTTATCAATGTCGTTTCCATACGGCCTTACATCATTTTTATCGTCATTATTATAATACCCGCTCTGAATATACGACCTTGTCAAAAGACCGCCCATGCTGTGGGATATCACATCAACCTTGTCCTTGCCAGTGGCCAGTTTCGCGTAATCAATCCAGGGCTTTAAAAACAAGCCGCTGGTTCTTTCCAGGCCAAGGCGCCAATCATAAGCAACATCAAACATATTGCATCCTTGCACATAGCCGTTTTGGCGCAGTTTGCTCTTGAGCACATTCCAGCCCGGCCTTTCAAAAGGTCCTACATCTATCTCAAAAAGTTCTAAAATGTTGTCGCTCCATTTTGTATCCCGGCTGACCGGCAGAACCGGCCAGGTCTTGCCTACGTCTCTTGAACCCATAACCCCTGGCACTAAGATAACCGGATTTTTGTCGTTCGGCCCGGTGCAAACCGGAATAAACACATCTTGGGTGACGCCTTTTTCAGTTCCAACATACACCGTGTAACTCATACTCAAACTACCGGAGGCAACATGCTCGGCGGTAATTTTATACTCTCCATACGGCACATTGGAAAAAGAATAAACATACTGATTGGTTCCAATAGCGGTAACAACAGAGCCGTCTGACGGT
>MHKO01000024.1:266-1204 GCA_001818435.1 Candidatus Komeilibacteria bacterium RIFCSPLOWO2_02_FULL_48_11 | reverse complement strand
CTGAATCCCACCGCTGTCAAAACTAAAAACAATTCTTCCGCTTATGGAACTTGTCTTAACCCCAGCCACATTAAACCGGTCGCTCGCGTATCGAAGAATGTTTGTTCCGGTCGTCAAATAGATATTATCTCCGGCTGAAAGCATTGTTACCGGCCCGGTCCACTGGCCGTTGGCAAGAGTAACGCTCGTTGGCCGGACGCTGGTACTGCCGGCATTACTACCTAGACCGACATTACCGGCAAAGCCGGAGACGATATTACCCGACGCGTCCCGGGCGGAGATGGTTACATTAAACGGAACCCCGATCTGCTGGGGCGAGGAGATATTGGAAAACCGGAATTCAGACACTGTTGGCAGAGCCGCGGCCACAGCCACGGGCGCGAAAGACGCGTTATTATTCTCATTTGATTCCTCCACTGCCCCAGCCTGATCAATCCAAAAATACACAAAATACTCGCCAACCGGAGCGGCTGACGGAATCGTGAACGAAAAATGCTTGCTGAATAAAGACTGCGGCGCCAAGCGCGGAAACGAGCCAGACCCAACCTCAAAATCCGTTGTGTAAAGCCGGGGGAATTGCTTAAAATACACCCGCACAACACCTGGCGCGTTCGTAATCGCGGTACCAATGTTCTTAATGTCCAGGCGCACGCTCATAGTATCCCCTTGTCGGGCCGAAGAAACGCTGGGCGTAAAAACCGAAGCCCCTAAATCCGCGGCTCCCGGATCAGGGCCAGAACCCTGGGGAATAGCCACAATCACATCCCGATAAAAAACATTATTATTCTCGTCAGACTCGGTTATGGCGCGGGCCGCGTCAATCCAGTAAAACACGCGATAAGTTCCGGGAAGAGTATTGGCCGCGAATTGATAGGAAAATAAAGTACTGCGCCTGGCTCCGGCCGCAAGCGCGGGGATGGAAACCGTTCTCACGGCTG
>MHKO01000024.1:0-201 GCA_001818435.1 Candidatus Komeilibacteria bacterium RIFCSPLOWO2_02_FULL_48_11 | reverse complement strand
CCATTGTTGGCCAGCCAAACAGTCATTTCCAAAGTCGCGCCCGGCTCAAACGATGAAGTGTTCAAATCCGCTGGCCGCTCCTGGGTTAAGTCCGGCAAGCCGCTCCCAGCGACAACAATATCCCAGCCCCCGTAATTATTGCTCTCATTGCTTTCCCCCACTTTCTGCTCCGCGTCCAGCCAATAATAAAACCGGTAAGTT
>MHKO01000023.1:6659-15422 GCA_001818435.1 Candidatus Komeilibacteria bacterium RIFCSPLOWO2_02_FULL_48_11 | reverse complement strand
ACCGCAAGGCAACCCAAATCAGAGCGCAAGCAAAGTAAGAAATTAAATGTCCCGACAGATAGGGCTATGGTAAGATTTTTAAATGTCTAAATACGTGGGATATAATAGGAAAGATACAAGACACAAGAAACAATAACCAAACAAGATACAATATTCAAGATACAAAAAATGAAATAGTTGGTTATTGGTTATTGTATCTTGTTTGCATCTTGTATCTTGTATCTTTTTTATTTATGATTTTCTACCTTCTCTTCTCCGAACCCATGCTTTTTTTCATCTGGCTCCTGGCCATTGTTTACGGCATTACCATTCATGAGTTTTCCCATATTCTGGCCGCGCGCTTGCAGGGCGACGACACCGGGGAGCGCTTGGGCCGCCTGACTTTAAATCCACTGGCGCATTTGGACACAGTCGGTTTTTTGATGCTCTTGTTCGTTGGTTTTGGCTGGGGCAAACCAGCCCCATATAATCCTTATAATCTTAAATTTCAAAAATGGGGCGAGGCCTTGGTGGCCCTGGCCGGGCCGGTTTCCAATCTTATCTCCATTGTCATTTTTGGTTTGCTGGGGAACTTGCTGGCTTCTTATCTTGGGCCTGGCAATTTATTGTTGCAGTTCTTGGGTTTTCTTCTTCTTATAAATATCGTGCTTTTAGTTTTTAATCTCATACCCATTCCGCCTTTGGACGGCTCCAAACTTTTATTTGCGATTTTGCCGCAGCGTTTTAATTACGTTGAGCAGTATTTAACGGCGCGCGGCCCGTGGATTTTGTTGGTGCTGATTATTGCTGATAATTTTTTGGGCATCAACATCTTTAGCCGGTTGTTTGATGTGTTTTTCCAGCTGGCTGGCAGATTTTTTTAATCGTCCACCAGCTTTTTGGCTAAAATTGCCTTGATTGTCATTTTATTCCAAGAAGCCTATAATTATAGCAAAGACCATTAATCACATCAATATGGCTAGAGAAAAATTAAGTAGTGGGCCATTGCCCGAATTAAGCGAGAAATTAGCTCAAGCCGAGGCTAAAGTTGCCGCTAAAGAACAAGCCCGGGTCCAGGCCCAGGAACAAGCCAGAGTTGAGCGTCGGGAATTAATCAAAGAAATGGCTGACATGGTTGAAGGCCTAAAATCTCTTGATGAACGTTTGCGGCGCTCCCAAGAGCTTGGCAAAGGCTACAGCAAAATAGAGTCCAGAGAAGAAGAGTTGATTAGTCCTTTGGAGCAATCAATTAAAGATGAAGCAACAGTCATCGCCGGCATAGAAGAGAGGGTAAAAGCTTTAGCAGAAGCCGGAGAAGAAGTTTTCGAATTAAACCAAGATTTAGAAGCTTTAAAGCAAGAGTTGCCTCTCCGCCAAGAAGCGATTGATCAATTAAGAAAAAATTTAGAGGAATTAAAAGCAACCAACAGAGGGTTTGAAGAGGAGCAAAGGCGTTGGGTTGGGAACGAAGCTGGTTTTGCCATTGAAACGGTTTTAGCCCAAAAAGAGTACGCCGCTGACCCGCGCGTGGAAAAAGCCCGGGAGTTGCCAGAGGAAGAGATGCAGGCGTTTAAAGACCAAATCAAAAACGAGATTACCAGTCGCCAAAACGAGAGAATAGAGAAGAAGAATAAAGAAATAGAGAAGCAAAATAAAGAAGCCGACAGAGAGAAAATAGAAACAAACAAACAAGCGGCAACTGAATTCAGGAATAGTTTTGAGTCATTAGAGAAAAAAACAGAAACAGAGTTGTCGCAGATTGAAAGCGAATTGAAAGATGAGGCTTTGCGGACCAGAGTTCGGGAAACTAAAAGCGCCATTGAAGCGAAGTTAAATGGCTTTTATTGGTTCGGCCTAGGCAGAGCCAAAGCCTTGCAAGAAGCCGAGTCTTTGGCGGCAGGGCTTAAAAACGAACGGCAAGGTTTTTATGAAAGAATACTGAACCTTGATGATGTGGCTAGAATTAATGTCGGTACGCTTGCCAGAGTTAATCAGGCGCAGTTAAGGCGGATAGAAGACTTGTCTTTTTATACCCTTTCTAAAGACCCTGGGATTAAACAAGAGATGGCAGAATTAGAGAAAGAAAAAAAGAAATTAGAAAAAGATATAGATGATTTTAAATATACTATGTTTACTTGCTTATGGGGTGAAAAAGAAAAAGGGAAGATAGGATTATTAAGAGAAGAACTAAGCCAGACTTTTGGCAGTAAAAGCGATTTAGACGATTTAGTGGAGCGCGCCCATGCCAAGAACCGCTAGTGGCCGCGCTTTCAGTGGCTTGACTTGAAGGCAGGTTTTTGCTAACCTACCACTCATTAAGTATGCCCACCTTTAATCAACTTATTAAAAAAGGCCGGAGCCGCAAGAAAAAGAAAAGCAAAACTCCGGGCCTGCAGTCTGTCTATAATCCGACTTTGCGCAAGCGTTTGGAACTGGCCAAGGGCTCGGCTTTTAAGCGCGGGGTTTGCACCCGCGTGACCACCATGACCCCGAAAAAACCGAACTCGGCTTTGCGCAAAATCGCCCGGGTGCGGCTTTCCAATGGCATGGAAGTTACGGCTTACATTCCGGGCATTGGCCATAATCTTCAAGAGCACTCCATCGTCTTAGTGCGCGGCGGGCGCGTGAAAGATTTGCCCGGCGTGCGCTACCATGTGGTGCGCGGGGTTTATGATTCCCAAGGAGTGGCTAATCGCAAGCGCGGTCGCAGTTTGTATGGCGCCAAGAAAGGACAAGCTTAATATGCGCGGCAAAGGCGCACCCAAAAGAACAATCAGCCCTGACCCGAAGTTTAATTCCTTAACCATTGCCAAACTGGTTAATTACGTCATGGAGCGCGGCAAAAAAACCACGGCCCAGAAAGTGGTTTATGATGCTTTTGATTTGATGGCTGAAAAAACCAAGCAAGACCCGGTGGCGATTTTTGACCGGGCTTTAAAAAACGTCACCCCAATTCTGGAAGTCCGCTCTAGGCGCGTGGGGGGAGCCAACTACCAGGTGCCGGTTGAAGTCCGGGGCGAGCGCAAGCTGGCTTTGGCTTTCCGCTGGCTCTTGTTGGCGGCTAACACCCGGCGCGGGGCGGCCATGGCCGAGAAGCTGGCTGATGAATTAATGGCCGCGGCCCGCGGCGAAGGCACGGCCATCAAGAAGCGCGAAGACGTGCACCGCATGGCTGAGGCTAACAGAGCGTTCGCGCATTTTGCTTCATAAACAAACTGTCATTCCGAATCTTATTGTCATCCCGAGCCCCTAATAGGAGACGCTATAAATCACGGGCGTGGCAAACCAATGAACGAAAATCAACGAATCGCGATGTCGCGGGGCGAGAGGATCCCATGTTAATCGCGATTACCAGGGGATCCTCTCGGCGTGCCTCATCTATTGTAATTAATAACGTTGCTACGTTTCCCGAGCCCATTGCTTATGGCGCGTTCCTAGAACGCCTCGGGATGACATTATGAATTATGCCTCGTGACTACCCACTAGATAAGATCAGAAATATCGGCATCATCGCCCACATTGACGCCGGCAAAACCACTTTTACGGAGCGGGTTTTGTTTTACACCGGCAAAAAGCACAAGATCGGCGAGGTTCATGAAGGCGAGGCCACTATGGACTGGATGGATCAGGAGCGGGAGCGCGGCATCACCATCACTTCAGCGGCCACCACTTGTTTCTGGAACGACTGCCGCATCAACATCATTGATACTCCGGGCCACGTGGATTTTACGGCTGAAGTGGAACGTTCGCTCCGCGTCTTAGACGGCGGCGTTGTTGTGTTTGACGGCGTGGCTGGCGTGGAGCCGCAATCCGAAACCGTCTGGCACCAGGCCGACAAATACAAAGTGCCGCGCGTCTGCTTCATTAATAAACTGGACCGCACTGGCGCGGATTTTTACAAAGACGTGGCCGCCATTCACAAGCGCCTGACCAAGAGCGCTTATCCGGTGCAGCTCCCTATTGGGCAAGAGGAAAATTTCAAGGGCATTGTTGATTTATTAAAAGAGAAAGCTTACATCTATAAGAGTGATGATTTGGGCAAAGAAGCGGAAGAAACCGAAATTCCGGTTGACCTGAAAACTAAAGCCGCTGAATATCGCCATAAGCTTTTAGAAGCCATTGCCGAAAACGAGGAAGGCTTGATGCATCGTTATCTTAATGGCGAGCAGATTAGCATTGAAGATTGGAAAAAAGGTCTGCGCCACGCCGTGGTGGGAAGCCACCTGGTGCCGATTTTTTGCGGCAGCGCTTTAAAAAATAAAGGCATTCAAAAAGTTTTGGACGGGGTGTGCGATTATTTGCCGTCGCCTTTGGATGTTGGGGCCATTGAGGGCTTTGACCCAAAAAATCCGGAAACCAAGATTAAGCGCCAGCCATCGGACGACGAGCCATTCGCGGCTCTGGCTTTTAAAGTCGCGGTTGACCCGTTCGTGGGCAAGCTGATTTTTTTCCGCGTTTATTCCGGCACGGTCCAGGCCGGTTCCTACATTATGAACGCCTCCACCGGCGGCAAAGAGCGTTTGGGCCGCGTTGTGCGCCTGCACGCCAACCACCGCGAAGACGTGGAAGAGGTTTATGCCGGCGAGATTGCCGCGGCCGTGGGTTTGAAAGGCACGGTTACGGGCCACACGCTTTGCGACCCGGAGCATCCGGTGATGCTGGAATCCATTATTTTCCCGACCCCGGTCATCCACGTGGCCATTGAGCCCAAAACCAAGGCTGACCAGGAAAAAATGGGCTTTGCTTTGGCCAGGCTGGCTGAAGAAGACCCGACTTTCAAAATCAAGAGCGACGAAGAAACTGGCCAGACCATCATTTCCGGCATGGGCGAACTGCATCTGGAAATTCTGGTGGAGCGCATGAAGCGGGAATTTAAAGTTGAGGCCAACGTGGGCCGGCCCCAGGTGGCTTATCGCGAAACCATCCGAGCCATAGCCCAGGCCGAAGGCCGGTACATCAAGCAGTCCGGGGGCCATGGCCAGTACGGCCATTGCTGGCTGAGGGTGGAGCCGAACGAGACCGGGGCTGGTTATGAATATATTGACGAGATTAAAGGCGGCGTTATTCCCCGCGAATTTATTCCAGCCATCAACAAAGGCATTCATGAGGCCCTGGGTTCTGGGGTGGTGGCCGGCTACCCGATTGTCGATATCAAGGCCGCGGTGTATGACGGTTCATTCCATGACGTTGATTCTTCGGAAATCGCTTTCAAGATCGCGGCCGGCATGGCTTTCCGCGAAGCCTGCCGCCGGGCCAAGCCGATTTTGCTTGAGCCGATTATGAAAGTGGAAGTGGTGACTCCGGAGGAATTCATGGGCGATGTCATCGGCGATCTTAACTCCAAGCGCGCGCAAATTCATGAAATGAGCGACCGCGGTAACATCAAAGTAGTGGACGCGGAAGTGCCTTTGGCCGAGATGTTCGGCTATGCCACGGCTCTGCGCTCCATGAGCCAGGGCCGGGCCTCTTATTCCATGGAATTCAAAAATTACCAGGAAGTTCCCGCCAACATCGCCGCCGAGATTGTGGCGGCTAAAGGCGGGGAGGGGAAGGGGAGGAAGTAAAGAGTTTTACAAAGAGCCTCGCATCTGTGGGGCTCTTTTATTGCTTGACGCACTAGGTGGAAAAGAGTAAAGCAGAGAGATGGCAGCAAAATCCATCACATCGGCCAAAAACTCCAACCCAGTAGATATGGCTCACCCCCTGGGGCGGATATGGCTCAAATGGTGGAATTGAGCCATATCCTGTTTGTCCCCTGAGCCATATCTTGGCATTGATTTGAGCCGAATAGTGGCCGATAAGGTGGATTTTTGTTGATTTTTCGCAAGTTAAGGGCTAAAATTAATAGACATGAAGAAGATTAAGGCGCAAAAAGATAATTTAAAGAGAGGCGAAGTTGTCATCTATAAGACCGCAACCAACGCGGTTGAATTAAAAGTGCAGTTTCAGGATGAAACGGTTTGGCTTGATGCCCGGCAAATGGCTTTGCTTTTTGGCGCCCAAAGGCCGGCTATCGTAAAACACGTAAACAATATTTATAAAGCAAAAGAATTGGACGCCAGTTTAACCTGTTCCATTTTGGAACAGGTTGCCGCCGACGGAAAACTCCGCAAAATCAATTTGTATAATTTGGACGTGATTATTTCCGTTGGCTATCGCGTTAATTCCATCCGAGCCACGCAATTTCGCATTTGGTCGACGCGGATATTAAAAAAGTACCTGTTGCATGGTTATGCCCTCAACGAAACCCGGTTGGCCGAGGCGCGGGCGAAATTCAACGAATTGCAAACCGCCGTCGCTTTTTTGCAGGCCAAATCCCAAAAAGAATTACTCAAAGGCCAAGCCGGAGAAATATTAAATCTTCTGGCCAACTACGCCAAAACCCTTTCCACTTTGCAAGCGTATGATCGGGGAGCGCTGGCCAAGGTTAAAGGGAAAAAGACGGCCTTTGTTTTGGCGTATAAAGATTGCTTGACAATCATTGAGCGGATTAAAGCCGAGTTGACGGCCAAAAAAGAAGCCGGCGATTTGTTCGGCCAAGAACGCGGCCAAAGTTTCGCGAGCATTATCCGCGGGTTGTATCAGACTTTTGAAGGCAAGGAATTATATCCGACTATCGAAGACAAGGCGTCGCACCTTTTGTATTTCACCATCAAAGACCATCCGTTCTCGGACGGCAATAAGCGCACCGCCGCGTTTTTATTTGTGTATTTTTTGGATAAAACCAACTACTTGTACCGCTCATCAGGGGAAAAGAAAATCAATGACAACGCTCTGACCGCGCTGGCGCTTTTGATTGCCGAGAGCGACCCCAAAGAAAAAGAGACCATGGTTATGATTATTAAGCATTTGATAACCGAGTAATTACCCCGCCGCTACACTCCAACCCAGTAGATATGGCTCACTCCCTAAAGGCGGATACGGCTCAAATGGTGGAAATGAGCCATTGCCCAGCACTGGTGTGCTTGACATTTTTGACATTTTTGTAATTTTATGATAGAGTTTTAATCCGAACTTTGACATTTTATTAATTCAAAACATACGAGGTATACGAGGTAGGAGGTACAAGGTCATGAAAAAAGAACGAGATTACCGGAATCTCCAGTACAACGGTGCGACAATGAGCTTGTCGCACATTAACTGGAGGATTTGGGTTACATCGGTTTTGTTTATGTTTTTGCTTTTAACCTTTATGCCGGCTCGCTTTTCTGTTCGTCTAGACAAGCCAAGTCGGCGGCCAGTTTTTATTGAGTTTGAGGAGATGGAGTACAATCCTCCTGAATCTAGGAGGGTTGAAGCTATTAGGCCGCCACCTCCAAAACCCCAGCCAAAAGAGGAAGTGGTGGTGAGCCGGAGTACGGGTGGGGCTCGGGGCGGTGCTTCGGCCCCGCGGCAGGAGCTTCCATCGAGCAACAGAATTCCTGACTATGCTCGGAAGTACGAGCCCCCACCCATGGGGACAGCGCAGGTCCGACGCCGGCCAATCCCGGATATGTCACGGGATATTCCGACTCCGGCCGGGCCAGACATCACCACCCGCCATCGCGGGGATTATGAGCTTCCGCCCTCATCCCCACAGCGGGTTGAGCGTCCGACAGGCCAAATTGGCGGCGGTGGTGTCGGGCCGCCAATTGGACTTCCAACTTCTCCCCTCCACGACCTATCTAAAGGAGGCGGGGTGACGGGTGGAGGAGAAGGAGCCAAAGGGCGTGGCGGCGCGGGTAGTAGTGGCCGCGGTGGTGGGATTGGCCAGGGTGGAGGCGGTAGAGGAAATGTCAGAGGGCTTGGGGACGGGGATTATGAACTTCTGGGAACATTAAAGTTCTCAGATTTTAGCCCCGGTTCAAGTCTCGCCAAGGCGCTGGCTGACATAGTGATGATAGAGGGGCGTTTAAGCAATCTCAATGCCCAAGATTATGTCACTGACCAAATGAAAGTTGCGCTCAAGCCTGAAGGTATGTATGGCCTGCAGGCTGAACTACCAGAGGGCCTAGCGTTTATTTTGAAGTACAATAGAAATAAACGCATTCTTGAGGAAATTGTTATATTAGCAAAGCCCGGGGTGACAAAGCCTCGGGACTATGACAATAAAATTATCGCAACGGTTCGCGTGATTGCGAAATCGTTGCGATGACATCTTGTTTTTTGGACGGCGCCTGAACATTGGCGCCGCCTGTTCTTTGACATCAACCAATAGCTCTGTGTCTGGTTGCGTCATGCAGGCGGACACAGAGCTTTTTTTATTCTTGCTTTTCAGTTTTGCCAAAGTCCATTTTTTTTACTACAATACATACACAAGGAGGCAAAATTATTAATCACGCCCAGTATGACAAAATCCCTAAATAAAGTGTTGGAACTTATCAATAAAACCGGGGACCGCTGCATTATCCTGCCTGAAACAGGGGATGAGGCTTATGCGGTCATGTCTTTGCCTGAATACGAGCGCCTGGCTCTGCGGAAAAGCGAGGTGGCCGCGTTGACAGAAGACGAGCTTTTGGATAAAATAAACCGCGATATCGCGGTGTGGAAAAGTCGGCAGGAAGTAGAAAATGAAGTTGATGTTGAAGAAAAGGCGACTGATTGGGGTACTTGGGACGAGTCTTTAGATGATGATTTTGAGGATGAAGATGAAGAAATGACCGAAGATCCTTACTATTTTGAAAGTATTGACAGATAACTGCTTTTTTAGTATTATTTTCTACGTCAATCCTGCACCTTTTTTAGGGTCAAAAAAGGTGCAGGACCCTTGCATAATTTTAGTTCTATGTTATACTGGAAGGACTT
>MHKO01000023.1:0-6624 GCA_001818435.1 Candidatus Komeilibacteria bacterium RIFCSPLOWO2_02_FULL_48_11 | reverse complement strand
GGCTGACCAGCCTCTGGCTGGCAATAACAAATTTTATGGCTCAAGCATTTGACCGTTCAAAACCGCATGTTAATGTCGGCACCATTGGCCACGTTGACCACGGTAAAACTACTCTTACCGCCGCTATCCTTAAGGTGCTCAGCACCAAAGGTTTTGCCGCGCAGGAGAGAAGCGTGGACCAGATTGACAATTCTCCGGAAGAAAAAGCCCGTGGCATCACCATTTCCACCACTCACGTTGAATACCAGTCAGCCAACCGCCATTACGCGCACGTTGACTGTCCGGGACACGCCGATTACGTGAAAAATATGATTACCGGCGCGGCCCAGATGGATGGCGCTATTTTAGTCGTGTCCGCGGCTGACGGCCCCATGCCTCAGACTCGCGAGCACATTATTCTGGCCCGCCAGGTGGCTGTGCCTTATATTATTGTTTTCTTGAACAAGGTTGACCAAGTGACTGATCCGGAACTTATTGATTTAGTGGAAGAGGAAATCCGGGACCTGTTGAAGAAATACGAATTCCCTGGGGACACCACCCCGATTATCCGCGGCAGCGCTTTGAAGGCCCTGGAAAATCCGACTGACGAAGCCGCCACTAAACCGATCATGGATTTGATTAATGCTTTGGACACTTATATTCCCGAGCCCAAGCGCGATACTGACAAACCGTTCCTGATGCCGGTTGAGGACATCTTCTCCATTGAAGGCCGCGGCACCGTAGTGACCGGCAGAATTGAGCGCGGCCTGGTGAAAATCAACGAAGAAGTTGAAATCGTGGGTATTAAGCCAACCTCCAAAACCGTTGTGACCGGCATTGAAATGTTCAACAAGAGCTTGGACGAAGGCCGGGCCGGCGATAATGCTGGCTTGCTTCTCCGCGGCGTTAAGAAAGAAGACGTGGAACGCGGCCAGGTTCTGGTTAAGCCGGGCACAGTTACCCCGCACACTGAATTTGACGGTTCGGTCTACATCCTCTCCAAAGAGGAAGGCGGCCGCCACACCCCGTTCTTCAAAGGCTACAAGCCGCAGTTCTATATCCGCACCACTGACGTGACCGGCGAAGTTGAGTTGCCAGAAGGCACGGAAATGGTTATGCCCGGTGACACCATAAACATTAAGGTTAAACTGCTCTGCCCGGTAGCTTTGGAAGAACAACAGCGTTTTGCCATCCGCGAAGGCGGCAAAACCGTTGGCGCTGGAGTGGTTACCAAGATTAATAAGTAATTAGATTTTCGCCTGCCCCGCGTTTCGCGGGGCAGGCGAAAAATATGTTCATTAAACCAAATGGCTGAACAAGCACAAAAAACTGAACCTGCCGCTCCAGCCGGACGCCAGAGAATCAGAATCAAAATCCGAGCTTACGACAGCAAAATTATCGACCAGTCAACCAAGACCATCATTGACACGGCCGAGCGCACTGGCGCGGAAATTTCCGGCCCCATTCCCTTGCCGACCGAGAAAACCGCTTACACCGTGAACAACTCCACTTTCGTGCACAAGGATTCCCGCGACCAGTACGAAATGCGCGTGCACAAGCGGCTGATTGACATTTACGAACCCACGCCCAAGACAGTTGACGCTTTAATGAATCTTAATCTGCCCTCGGGCGTGGACATTGAGATCAAAATGTAGCATGCGAAAAGCGCATAACGAAAGCGCCCATACGAAAATTTCGTATCATTCATATGTTTCGTATTAATTTAGTATCGCTTCTGACGCTTTATACAACCCAATGATGTCATCATCACAGATGGTGTGACAGTTGGAAGGATAGAGTGTCAAATAGGGAGTCTAGACTTTTCTTAATCAAATTTCCTAAAAAATAGAACCCCGCGGTTTTATTAAGCGTGGATTTGTAGTTAAGAGAGGTTTGGGCTACTGCCCAAACTTTTTTAACACTCGTCATTCTGAGCCCCTCGGGCATACTCGGGGTAAACTCCGCGAAGAATCCCGTGGATAACCGCTGAGATCCCAGCCAGAGGCTCCATCCAGAGGATGGTCCGGTCGGCCTTTGGCCGACTTCAACTCTGTTTCGTTCAGGATGACGGTTAAATTATGAAGATGCTTCTTGGCCGAAAAATTCAGATGACCCAGATTTCCGCTCCCGATGGCTCGGTAGTTCCAGTAACAATGGTTAAGGTTGGCGCTGGCGTGGTCACTCAGGTAAAAAACCGCGAGCAAGACGGTTATGTGGCGGTGCAATTGGGGTGGGAAGAAGGCTCCAAGCATGTTTCCAAAGGAGTGGCCGGCCACGTGAAAGGCGCGCTCCAGCGCCCGAAACTGCGCGAACTGCGGTCTGACGATGTGGCCGCTTTCAGCCTGGGTCAAAAATTTGATGTCAGCATTTTCGCTCCGGGCGATAAAATAGACGTTGTGGGGGTTTCCAAAGGCAAAGGTTTTGCCGGCGTGGTCAAGCGCCATCATTTCCATGGCAGCCCCAAAACCCACGGCCACAAGCATGATTTGCGCGCTGCCGGTTCAATCGGCCCGACCGACCCGCAGCGCGTTTTGCCGGGGGTGCGCATGCCCGGCCGGATGGGCGGGGAGCGGGTAACGGTTTCCAATCAAACTATTGCCAAAATTGACATTGAACAGGGTTTGCTTTATATCAAAGGCGCAGTGCCGGGAGCAAGAAATGGACTGGTAATGATTTATGGGGAAGGGGAGATGAAGCCAAAAGAATAACCACTATGCCTCAAGTCAAGATTTATAATTTAGAAGGCGCGGAAGTCGGGGTATTAGATCTCGATGAAAAAGTTTTTTCCGAGACTGCCAAGCCGGAACTGATTTACCAGGTGGTGCGGGTGATGCAGGCGCGCGCGCGTCAGGTCTTGGCTCACACTAAAGACCGCAGCCAAGTGCGCGGGGGCGGCAAAAAGCCCTGGAAGCAAAAAGGCACTGGCCGGGCCCGGCACGGCTCCATTCGTTCCCCAATCTGGCGCGGCGGGGGCGTGACTTTCGGCCCGACCAAAGAAAGAAATTTTAAATTGACGATTCCGCGCAAAATGGTTAAAAAAGCCTTGCGCGCGCTACTGGCTGAAAAAGCGGCTGATAACCGCTTGATTGTCTGCGATAGTTTGTCGTTAGAAAAACCATCCACCAAAAAAATGATTTTTTTCTTTTCCCAACTAGGCCTCTCTTCCAAAAAAGTGCTATTCTTGTCCGACAAAGGTTTGGAGAACGCCATCTTGTCAGTTGGCAATTTGCGGAAAATCACGGCTTTGCGGCTTGAGAATTTGAATGTTCTGGATTTATTGTCGCACCACAGCGTTTTACTGGCCCGGAGTTCGGTGGAAAAATTAACCAAGCAGCTTTCTTAATTTTTGATTTATGTGGAAGATTTTCAATAAAAAATCCAGCCAAGAGAGCCCAGCCAAAGCCAAGGTGGCGGAGAAGAAAGAAACCCCGGTTTCGACGTCCAAATCCAAAGCTTCCCGGGCTCATGCCATTTTTTTAAAACCCTTGGTTTCGGAAAAAAATTCCATTGCCGCCAGCCGCGATATTTACGCTTTTGCCGTTCGCCGTTCGGTCAACAAAATTGAGGTGGCTAAAGCTTTTAGAGCGCTTTATAATGTTAAACCCCTGGCCGTGCGCGTGATGATTATGCCTGAGAAACAGAAACGTTACAGCCGCGTTTCGGGCGTGCGTCCGGAATGGAAAAAAGCCGTTATCCGCGTGCCTAAAGGAGCTAAAGTTGATATTTACGCTGGAGTGTAAGATATGCCTATTAAACGCTACAAACCAACTACCCCGGGCCGACGCTTTGCTTCGGTTTTGTACCACCAGCGAGCGGGGGTGCAGGATATTCCGAACTCTCTTAAGGCGACTTTGAACGAAAAATCCGGCCGCAACGCCCAGGGCAAAATTACGGTGCGGCACCAGGGCGGGGCGGCCCGGCGCCATTACCGCAAAATGGATTTTGACGAACCGGTTTTGGAAAAGCCCGGCCGCGTTATCGGCCTGCAGTACGACCCGAACCGCAGCGGCCAAGTCGCTTTACTCTCTTATCCGAGCGGCCAGAAAGCTTATACCTTAGCTGTTGACGGTCTAAAAATAGGGGACGTTATTGAGGCCTCGCGCGTTAAAAATTTGGAAGTTAAGCCCGGCAACCGCCTGGCTTTGAAGCGCATTCCCGCCGGCATGATAGTCAGCAATATAGAATTGTTCCCGGAGAAAGGCGCCAAAGTGGTGCGCTCAGCCGGCTCTGGCGCTTCAGTGCTTTCAGCCGAAGATCAGTTTGTGCTTTTAAAAATGCCTTCAGGCGAAATTCGGCGTTTCTCATCCGAGTGTCTGGCCACTGTGGGCCAAGTCAGCAACCCTGAAAACAACTTGATCAGATTAGGCAAAGCTGGCCGTTTGCGCCATCGCGGGGTGCGGCCCCGCGTGCGCGGCAAGGCCATGAATCCGGTTGACCACCCGCACGGCGGCGGCGAAGGCCATAATCCGATTGGCATGAAACATCCAAAAACTCCGTGGGGCAAACCAGCCTTGGGCGTGCCCACCCGCAAACCGCATCGCTCCAGCGATACTTTAATTGTTCGGAGACGAAAGAAATAACTAGAAATAAACACCAACCTACCCTTATATGTCACGAAGCTCAAAAAAAGGACCATATATTGACCCGCGACTCCTGAAAAAACTGGAGAATGTTAAGCGCGGCGATAAAACCGTGATTAAAACCTGGTCGCGGAGAGCCACGATTACTCCGGAAATGGTTGGTTTTACTTTCGGCGTCCATAATGGCAAAGCGCACGTGCCGGTGTTCGTGGTGGAGAACATGGTTGGCCACAAACTGGGCGAGTTCTCTTCCACCCGGAAGTTCGTCAAGCACGGCGGCCGCATGCAGCGCGAACAGGAACAAGCCGCGGCCACGGCCGCTAAAGCCGCGCCCGCGCCGGCCGAGCCGGCCAAGTAAATTTAGCTATCTATGGAAATTAAAGCCACAGCCAAATTCATTAGACAGTCTCCCCGCAAAGTGCGGCTGGCGGCGGCTTTGATAAAAAATTTGCCGATTCAAGAGGCGCAAGAACAGTTGAAAGTTCTGCCCAAGCGCGCTGCGGTCACGGTTCTCAAAGTTTTAAATTCCGCCATTGCCAATGCCGAGCATAACCGCCAGTTGAAGAAAGATTCCTTGTTCGTGGCGCGCGTTTTTGTGGACCAGGGCCCGACTTTAAAACGTTTCCGAGCCCGGGCTTTTGGCCGCGGCGCGCCGATTAAGAAAAGAACGAGCCATCTGACGATTGTTCTGGCGGAAAAGGTTATCGTAGCCAAAGAAATCAAGAAAGCGGTTAAAGATAAAGAAGTTGTTAAAAAGAAGGATTAAAGCGTTTTGGTGGTTTGGAATTTTAGAATTTGGGAATTTGGGAAATTATCACTAAAATTCTAAAATTCCCAAATTCTAAATTTCCATATTTATGGGTCAAAAGATACATCCTACAAGTTATCGCCTCGGCGTTATCTATGGTTGGAAATCCAAGTGGTTTTCCAGCGAATCTTACAGTCAGTTTTTGCGCGAAGACACCATGCTTCGTTCGTTTATCCGCAAAAGACTCTCGGAAGCGCGGGTGGATGACATTGAAATTGAGCGCAGCGGCAAAGGCAATGATATTAGCATTGCCATCCACACCGCCAAGCCCGGCATGGTTATCGGCCGCGGCGGAGCCGGCATTGAGGATTTGAAAAAAGAAATTGAAGCCAAAGTTTTAAAAAATCAGAAACGGGTGAAAATCGCCATTCAGGAAATCCGCCAGGGCTGGCTCTCCTCGGCGGTGGTGGCCCAGGGCATTGCCTCCGATCTGGTGCGCCGCATTCCTTTCCGGCGCGCGGCTAAGCAGGCCATTGACCAGGTTCAGAAAGCCGGCGCCAAAGGCGTCAAAATCCGCGTCACCGGCCGCTTAAACGGAGCCGAGATTGCCCGCAAAGAAACTTTCAACTGGGGCAGCATTCCCTTGCACACCTTGCGCGCCAACATTGATTTTGCCCAGGCCCCGGCCCACACCACTTACGGCGTTATCGGAGTTTCAGTTTGGATTTACAAGGGTGATGTTTTTGAGAGAGTAACCGAGAGCGCCGGCGCCGGCGGAGCGGACATGATTTCCGAAATTAAGAAAGTCGCCCACGAGCGCGCTTCTTAAGGAGTACCGAATATGTTAATGCCACGAAAAGTAAAACACCGCAAGATTCAGAAAGGCCGGCTCCGCGGCCGGGCCACGCAGAAGACTGATTTGAATTTTGGCAGTTTTGGCCTGAAAGCCGAAACAAGCCGCTGGGTTTCGGCGCGCCAGATTGAGTCGGCCCGCCGGGCCATGACCCGTTACGTGGCCCGCGGCGGCAAAATCTGGATCCGTATTTTTCCGGACAAAGCCGTAACCGTTAAAGGCTCCGAGGTGCCCATGGGCGGCGGCAAGGGCGCGGTGGACCGCTACGTGGCGCCAATCAAAGCCGGCACGGTGCTGTTTGAGATTGACGGCGTCAGCCGCGACATGGCCCAGAAAGCCATGAAGCTGGCGGCTTACAAGTTGCCATTAAAAACTAAATTCATTGAAAAAACTTAAAAGCGTCATTCTGAGCGAAGCGAAGAATCCCGTGGATAACCGCTGAGATCCCAGCCAGAGGCTCCCTC
>MHKO01000022.1 GCA_001818435.1 Candidatus Komeilibacteria bacterium RIFCSPLOWO2_02_FULL_48_11 | reverse complement strand
GTATAGTATTTACCAAGATTTTTTGGGTTCAATCGCCACCTTTTGCGAAAGCAAAACGCGGTTCGAGCCAACTCTGGCCGTTTCGCTCAAAATCTTTCATTTTTTCCATTAACTCGACTTTATCATTGAGCAGTTTTTGTTTTTTAGAGACATATTCGTCTTTAGTGATGGTTCCGTCCAAGTTCTGGACAACCAGTTCAAGGCCTTGGTTTTTGGCAATATCCCGCGCGCGCTCCACCGCTTCCGCTTTTGTATCACAAACAACAGAAGCCCTTTGATTGCCAACAACCTTTCCCTTCCAGTCCTCACCGTTCGGACTAACAAATATTTGATTAGCCATGGGTTGATTACTAAGTGCCCTTATTTGTCAAATTTATTAACATCTATATTGACAAATAGTTTTACAAGGGTTATACTGTGGATAACTATATGCTGGCTAAATTCATTCAAGAACAACGCAAAAAGCATAACCTGACCCAAGAGTTTTTGGCGTCAGAAATTGGCATATCCCGTCCCACCTATATGCAGATCGAACAGGGTGAGCGAGATTTGACGATTACCGAAGCACGGAAGCTGGCGGATATTTTTAGCATTGCTTTTACTAATTTTTTGCAAGGCAAAGATTCTTCGGCCATAGTAAAAATTGAGAAGAGCAAAAAGTCGGCCAAAGAAACCGAACAGGAAATCAGAATTAGCGTTCCGCAGAAAAATCTTAATAAATTCAAAGAAGTATTGCTATATGTTTTGTCAAAAGTGGGCAGCAAGCCTAATGTGGGTGAAACAGTTTTATACAAACTACTCTATTTTATTGATTTTGATTATTACGAAAAATTTGAAGAGCAGCTGATTGGCGCCACTTATATTAAAAACCATTTTGGCCCTACGCCGGTTGAGTTTAAAGCCATTGTTGATGATATGATTAAAAAGGGAGAAATAGCAAAAGTTGAAAGTAAATATTTTAACCATGCGCAAAAAAAATATCTGCCTGTCCGGGATCCAGATTTGACGAAATTAAAAGACGCCAGGGAGCTACGCCATATTGACGAAGTATTAGCAAGATTGAGCGACAAAAACGCCGCTGAATTAAGCGTTTACTCTCACGAGGATGTTCCTTGGTTGGTTGCCGAGGACAATAAACCGCTTGATTACGAAGCTGTATTTTACCGCGCTCCTAAAACTTCCGTGAGAAACTATGACGAGCAAGATTAGTTATGAAGAAACACCTGAATTTCAAAAAGACTTTAAAGGACTTATAAAAAAATTTCGATCTCTTAAAGATGATTTGGAACTAGCTAAAACCGCTGCGATTGAGCTGTATCATGTAGGTAGAGCCGACAATGCCGGTGTTTTAAGAAAAATTGATAACCAAAGTATTTTTCCTATTGCAGGATTTTGCACAGAGGAGCTGTTGATTTGTAAAATTAAAAAATTTGCATGCAAAGCGTTAAAAGGGCGTGGCTCAAAAAGCGGAATTAGAATTGTTTACGCTTTTCATTGTAATAGTTTGAGGGTAGATTTTATCGAAATATATTTTAAAGGTAACAAAGAGAATGAAAACCGTGAAAGGATTAAGGAATATTTAAAAAATTTGTCGGCGGCGTCCGCGCCGTAGCGCGGCCCCCTCCAGAGGCGCCTGCCCGCTTCTGGAGGGGGCCGGCAAAAACCGGCGCCTATTGCGGATGAACTTGATGTACCCCAGAATCAGCGCGATTATCAGGCCAATGACCACAATCAAAAATCTGATCCACAGATATACTCACAAAAACGTATCTGTGGTATAATACAAGAACAACGTATTTTTCGCCCTTTTGGCGCTTTTGGTGGCCATGGGTTTTTGGCTCGGCTACAGCCAAGATATGGCCAAGCGCGCTTTTATAATCGCGCCGGAAATCAAATCAAAAATCATTGATTTGAGCCTGGGCCAAACAAAAAGCCTGGTCAAAAAACAGAAACTTCCCGCGGCCCAAGAAAAAATGGCCATTACCGCGGCCAGCAAAAAAGTTCAAGAGATGATTGAAGGTTTTGAAAAGCCGCTAGCGCCTTTTAGCAGATTCGTTCCCATAATACTGGCTGCCATACTTTTTTCTTTCTTAATGACAGTCTTTTTGGTTTTAGGAATCGTTTCGCTCGTGGTTCTTAAAATTCTTTTTATGCTCTTGCGCCTGACGCGATTTACGAGTTTTATAGTTGAGAACCGCGAAACCAAACGTTTAACATTATAAAAACTCAATATGAAAAAAACTTCAAAGACTTTATTCTTGGCGATGGCCGAGCTGGCCGGCGCGGCAGCGCGCGCGCGGCCGAGCTGGCTTATTGGTGGGTCAATACAGCGGGTGAACATGTCGGGCCAGTCTTAACCCGCTGGGTGCCGTCTTTGCCGGTTAATGCCAAATACACGATTAACTTTACCAAAAATACCTATCCTTTGCCGACCTTGCCAAAAGGCGCCAAAACACTGCGGTTTAAAATTGATTACAGCGACGCGATTACCGAGCTGGATGAGGTTAATAATTTCTGGCAAGCCGAGCCCAAGAGCAAGAACACGGCTCTTTCGGCCGCGCCTTGGGTAGAAACTCCAGTCAATTGGGAAAATCCAACTTACACCGTTTCGCCCAATCAGGAGTCTAATCAATCGACAACCAATCCTTGGGAAAATTTCAACTGGGAAAATTCCACTCAAGAAACTTCGCCCACGACTAATTGGGAAGACCCAACTTATACCACCACGCCAATCCAAACCGAGCCAACCCCAACTCCAGAGAGCACTTCCGGCTCCTCAACTCAAACTACTCCAACCGCGCCTTCGTCTTCATCAAGTTCGTCCTCAACTCCTGCCGTTCCCAATCCCGCAACTTTGCCCAGAGCAAATTGCATGATAAGCGTTGAGCCGGAACCGTTTACAGCCAATGCTGATTTAATTCTTAAATCCGGCTCGGTTTATTACACCCCCAAACCGGCCGTAACATCCAAAAGCGTCAAGTTCTGGGCCACGGTGCTTAATGTGGGCGCTGAACCCACTGGGTTGAAGGTTTCGGAAAGAGATTATGCCAAGGCCAATATCGGCGATTCTGACATCTATTTGTGCCTGGACACGAACAATGACGGTTTGTGGGATATTGTAAAAACTACTTATAATGGCCCGCTGGATCCGGATCATTGGGCTCTAACGAGCATGAACTGGATGACGCCAAAAAAAGGCACGCATCGCTGGCAAGTCTGTACCGATGGCGGCAATAAAGTGATTGAAACAAACGAGACTAATAACTGCACTGAAGGGACTTTTACCGTTAATTAATTAGTTTAAACGCGTTATGGAACACGAAACAGCCATAAAAAGCACGCCCAAAGATGTTTGGCTGCATCTTTTTAACATCCTCACGTTCTACATCAGCGTGGTTGGGTTTATTACGCTTTATGTCAATTACATCAGCGCTTTTTATCCTGACCCACTCAACTTCTACTACACATCCATGGCTAGTGGCGTGCGCTGGGCAACCTCGGTGCTGTTGGTAGCTTTGCCGGCTTATCTTGTCTCTGCCTGGCTCCTCTCTCGCGATCTTGTTAAAGAGCCGAGAAAGCGGGAATTGAAGCTGCGCAAGTGGCTTATCTATTTCACGCTTTTTATTTCCGCGGTCACGATAGTCATAGACCTGATCACCTTTATTTATCGCTTCTTGAGCGGGGAGTTAACTATTCAGTTTTTTTTGAAGATTCTGGTTGTCTTGATTGTGGCGGCAGCTGTTTTTGGTTATTACAACTGGGATTTGCGCCGGAAAAATTTGGAATCCAAAACTCCCAAGATTCTGGCCTGGGTTGTTTCTATCGTAGTCTTGGCTAGTATTGTGGCTGGATTTTTTATTATCGGCACCCCGGCCACCCAGCGGGACCGGCGGTTTGACGATGAGCGGGTAGGAGATTTGCAGACACTGCAGAACCAGATTATCAATTATTGGATGCAAAAACAGTCGTTGCCCAAAGAGCTGGGTGAGCTGGAAGACAGCATTTCCGGATTTATAGCGCCGCGCGACCCGCAGACAAAATCAGCCTATGAGTATAATATTGCCGGCTCTCTCTCGTTTGAGCTGTGCGCTGATTTTAAAACCTCAAGCCAGATTTCAGGCATTGCCTCGGAGAGGATAAAACCAATCTCGCCCTTGGATTCATTCCAAGAGAACTGGAGCCACGAAATTGGCCGAACTTGTTTTGAGAGAACCATTGATCCGGAGCTGTATAAAAACAAACAGAACAATCTGGCGCCTAGTCCGCGCTGACACTTCTCGCAATAAAAGAGCCCTATCTATAAGATAGACAGGGCTCTTTAAAAGCGCAATTTGCAGGAGGGGTTACCCCGCGGGCTTGACAGCCTCTACCCGCTGCCCGAAGTACTGGGCAAGGTAGAGGAAGTCCGCGAAAGTCACAGTTCCATCTCCATTCACATCCGCCGCCGCCGCCCTCTTTTCGAACGCGGCGGCAAAGGCGACGAAGTCGGAAAAACCGACTATCCCGTCGCCATCGAGGTCTGCGGCGGACGCGGCAACGAGGTGTGTTGACACACTCGTCGGCCGCACGCCGAACCTCTCTAGCACGTTCGCGAACAGGACCCCGAACTTCGGGTCACTGAACGCGACCGCGCTTCGGATGGAACCGAGATTGAACACGGTTCCACCCTCGGGCCTCTCCCAGAGGATGACCTCGCTACTGAAGTCCGGCGGGGTTGAAACGCGACGCCCCCACCAGTCAATAGTGGTCATACTCTTACCCAGGGTGCGCAACTTGGTGCGCGCCAGAACCGTGACCCCCTCCGGGTTTTTAGGAATCGGTCCAAGCAGGGGAAGCGTCTTGCTGACGGCTTCCACAGTCGAAGGCAGGGCATCGTACTCATGCCCTACAGCTCCGAGCCCGAATTCGTCACCCTTGTTCAAGCTGGTCCCGCTAAACAGGGGATGGTCAGCAGCTTCAACAACGAAACTGCCGAACTGGCCGTTGGGCTCGGCTAGGTGTTCAAACCAGCCCACGCATTCCAGGCCGGTCAGCTCCCAACCCGGGTAGCCTACCTCCCTCATCAGCCCACCAGCCTGGCCGTCCAGATGGAACCGCTCCCCGTGACGGTCAGACGCAACCCGGGCGCCCGGCGCATCAACTTTCCGGCCTTCCATGACTTGATAGTGTTCGTCGAACGACACTATCCAGAACATGACATTTCCGGAAAGCACCACCAGGCGGCCGCCATTGTTCATGTAGGCCTCGATGGCGCGGTATTCATCAGCGGACCAGTACTCACTGTGTCCGATGATGATGACCACGCTTCTACCCTCAAGAATATTTGGCTCCTTGTCTATATCTGTCTGGGCAAGGATTTCGTATTCATATCCTTGCTGGTCCAGCCAGTTATAGAGCGGTCTCTCGGCGGCCAAGAGGTGAGCCACACCGTCTGGCTCACCCTTGTTAAAATAAGGGTCAGACGAGGGGTTCGGGGTGCGGAGGCCAACATAGTAGTTGCCCTGGCCAGAGGAATGGTTCTGGTAGAACGAATGCCAAGGCGTGCCACGAATTGGGAGAAAATTATTCCCGTTGTGGCTCAACCCCGGCTCGGAAAAAGGGAATTTTACTATGTTGTACGCCCACCAGGTGTTGGTGGACGCGATCACGGCGATAGTGGCCGGCTCCTGCCCATGGCCGCGGCGGACGATGAATGGCACATGATGATAAAATCCGCCGCTCTGCAGGCGCAGGACATACACGCCTGTCTTGAGGCTGGCCGGAATGGTCCAGTGGATTGTCGACGTCCAGCCGCAGTCCACAAGGTCATCCTGGGCGAAACGCAGGCCGTGCCCGCGCGTGGGGTCTGACTTGGGGTCATACCCAAAGCGCGGCACGTCCGGATTAAAGCGCGGCCCGCCAACCTGCCAGGTGGCGTGGTTGATGATCCGGCCATCGTGTCCGTTGCCCGAGACGTCATGGATGACATCCCCATCCTCCTCATCCAACGGCCAGGCCGCCAGAACATGTTTGCCCTTGGGGGGCTGGATGTCCTGGGCCTGGTAGCGCTCCTGAATTTCATCGGGCGTGAGCGCGCGGTCATAGACCACAGGCATGGCCATGGTGCCGTTGAAAAAGCTCCCGGCCTTGCCAAAACTTCCGTAAGCGCCCAGGCGCAGGGGTTCTTTCCCTGTCCTGGTAATTTCTGCGTACGGCCAGCGCGCCGCTTCTTGGCCATTC
>MHKO01000021.1:1766-6545 GCA_001818435.1 Candidatus Komeilibacteria bacterium RIFCSPLOWO2_02_FULL_48_11 | reverse complement strand
TATCTCTAAATTAACGCCTTTGAGTATTTCTTTATCTTCAATTGAGGCGTGGAGATTTTTGATGGAAAGCATAAGTGTTTGGACTATAACAAATGCGCCCCAAAAAGAAAAGCCGTGGTCCAGAACTTCTGAATCACGGCCCAAGAGCTATGCCGGCACAGTCTGCCTCACTCCGCCGCCTCCACCCGATGGAGAGAAAGCAGGCAGTTAACGAAAGGAATGAGAATACTCAAATGAACCGGCTTCTGCATGCAGAGCGGGATAAAGCCCTGCTCGCAGAGGCTGGCCATCTGCTCATCCATGTCGTCAGGAAAAAATCCCGACATGACGAGCACACGGCGTGGGAACAGGTCTGGGCACTCAGACAGACCCCGAGTGAGAAAGTCAAAGCATGTCCCACTCTCCTTAATGTCATGGTCTGTGACCAGCAGGTCAAAAGGCTGACCCACTGATCCCTGCACCAGGATCAGAGCATCAGGGATGGAGCATACAAAGTCCACCCAGTGGCCAAATGGCTTAATCATCCTTGTTATCATCATAGCCACCTCCTGTTCATCATCTACTACTAAAATCCGTGCCATTAGCATTATCCTTTCACAAAGAAATGGGCAACTTAACTACAGAAAGAACAAATAAAAACAGTACAAGATATAACTTGTATCATAATTTCAACAAGTAGTCAATCCAGCACCTTTTTTAGGGTCAAAAAAGGTGCTGGATTTATGTTTTAACGAAACTAGCGAATATTTTAGAGGCGCTCTTCTTGAGCACTATAATGTCGTAAAGCGCCTGCAGGAGGGGCAAATTTAGCCTCTCACGCAAGGCCAGCTTATGAAGAGATTCAACAGCTGGCACGCCTTCCACAGTCTGCCCAACCAGAGCCAAAGCCCGCTCTAGGCTCTTGCCTTTGCCCAAAAGCTCCCCAAACTGGCGATTCCGGCTCTCAACGGAAAAGCAAGTGGCTAAAGCATCACCCAAACCCGCCAAACCATAAACTGTTTCCTCTTGCCCGCCCATTTTCCAAACTAGCCGCGAAACCTCGCGGAAGCCTTCGGTTAAAAGCCAAGCCCTGGTATCAGAGCCGTATTTTAGGCCATCAGAAATACCGGCAATTATAGCCAAGCTGTGCTTGACCACTCCGCCCATGGCCACGCCGACCATGTCTCTGGTTTCATAAAGCCTAAACCAGTTTGAGCTCAAAGCGGCTTTGGCCCGCTGGCAATAAGCATTATCTTTGCGCGAAGCCAGCATAGCGGCGGAAGGAATTTTGCCAGCCACTTCTTCGGCCAAGGTCGGCCCGGAGATGGCGATAATCTGGTCGCGAAAAGTGGCGGCTAGGACCTCGGTAATCACTTCGGGCATGGTTTTGAGCGAGCCGGCTTCCAAGCCTTTGGCAATGTTGACCACCACGCAATTGCGCCCGATGGCTCCCTCTATTTTCTGGCAGACCGGGCGCATGCCCACCGACGCCACTGCCAAAATTATCATGTCAGCCCCAAACACCGCTTTGGTGATGTCTGCCTCGGCGCTCACTGTTTCGGGCAATTTGATATCTGGAAATGACCGCGGGTTGCGGTGTTTTTGGTTGATGCCTGCCACCACCTTCTCATCCATGTCCCAAAAACAAATTTTATAGCCATTGGCCGATAAAATAGTGGCCAGCGCCATGCCCATGGCCCCGGCGCCGAGAATTGTTACCGTGGGTTGTTGCATGTTGATTTGATTATATCACACTTTTTAAATTACCAAACTACCCGAATGTTCCGAATATTTTACCCGTCATCCTGAGGCGCAGCCGAAGGATCTCGTGGTTTACCGCTGGGATTCTTCGCGGAGTTTACCCCGAGTATGCCCGAGGGGCTCAGAATGACATGTTTAATTCGGGTCATTCGGGTCGCTTGCTAAAGTACTCGACCACGGCTGGCACGTTATCGGTAAAAACGTCGGTAATGCCGGCTCTGATAAATCGTTCTAATTTAGCCGGATCATTGATTACACCGGCCATGACCTGAAAACCGCGCGCCTGGTATTTCTTTAGCAAACGAGCTAAGATATTTTGGGAAATCAAAGTCCGGAACACCAGTTCGCTGCCTTGCAAAGCTTCCAGCCAGCCCAAAAAAACCGCATAACTTTTTGGCGGCATCTTAATGCCTGACAAAAGCGGAAACGATAAGATCTGGCAAATACGCAAACAAGGAAAATTTGCCTGCAAAGGCAGGGATGTTTTTATTCTTTCCCGAAAACCAATAACATGGGCTCTTTCCCAAAGATTATAAGCGTTGATTTTATCAATCACGCTTTGTACTAAAAACAAGGAATTGCTCTTGAGCTCCAGAAAAAACGGTTTAGCCGCGCCGGCGATGTATTCAAACAACTCGTCCAAAGTCAGCAGCCGCTCGCTCCCCTTGCCGCGATAATCTAAAATTTCGGATAAACTTGTTTGTGATATGATCAATATCTTATCTTGGATGCGAATCTCATCGTTGTGATTAACCACCACCTGGCCATCTTTGGTCAAACGCATGTCGGTTTCAATAGCGTCAGCCCCAGAGGCAAAAGCGGCCTCAAAAGCGGCTAAAGTGTTTTCTTTGTAATCTTGGTGATAACCGCGGTGAGCAATAATCATAACTCCTACAAATTACGAATAGAGAACGAATATACGAATCGTATTTTCGTCATTCCGACCGACCCGCCGTACTCGGCGGGGAGTGGAGGCCAGCCAGAGGCTGGTCAGCCTTTGGCCGAAATCCCGTGGGTAAACAATGAGACCCCTCGACAAGCTCGGGGTGACGCGTCTAATTTATAAGAGAAAAACCAAAAAAGCCAGGGCAATAATAATCCTGTAAATTCCAAAAGGTATAAAAGTATGATTTTGGATGAATTTCAGCAAAAACTTAATGGCAATGATGGCGGCCACGAATGCGGTGACAAAACCGACAATCAAAAAATTAAGCTGGCTTGAGGAAAAAAGATGGATGTTTTTAAATAAATCAAAACCAGTGGCCGCGGCCATGGTGGGAATGGCCAAAAGGAAAGAAAACTCAACAATGGCGGCCCGAGAAATACCCAAAATCAGACCGCCCACAATCGTGGCCGCGCTGCGGGAAATGCCCGGAATCATGGCCACTGATTGGAATAGACCAATGAGCAAAGCCTGCGGATAAGTTAATTTTGCCAAATCTTTAATGCTTCCCTCGCGCTCTCGGCGCCACAATTCAAAAATTATCAACCCCGCGCCGCCAACCAGTAACGACCCTAATACCACTGCGTTGGAATCGAGCAGATAAGTTTTTATTATTTTATAAAACAGCAAACCCAGAATGCCGGTGGGTATAAAAGCGACAATAATTCTTTTGATTGCTTCCCAGTTGGTAAAAACAGTCCGCCAATACAAAACCGCCGCCGCCCCAATCGCGCCCAGCTGGATGGCAATCTCAAAGCTCTTTAAAAACTCAGTTTTGGCTAAACCCAAAAGACTCCCCGAGAGCATCAGGTGGCCAGTGGAAGAAATCGGCAAAAATTCCGTGATGCCTTCCACTAAACCTAAAATGACTGCTTGTAATAAATTCATATCTCCTGTACTTTCCTCGGGGACAGGGATTCGCCCGCCTTCGCCCCTCCTTCACTAAAGCTACGGAGGGCTACGGCGGGTAAAAACCCCTTTATTAAATCTCTCGTATTTTGCTCGGGGGCCAGGATTCGAACCTGGATAAACGGGGCCAGAACCCGTTGTCCTACCGTTAGACGACCCCCGAGTAAAATACGCGAGAATTCTTTTTTAATATACCACCACTAGACTTGCCCGCCGAAGCTTCAGCGTAGGCGGGTGATCCCCGAGGAAAATACATGAGAACTTCTAATTTTCAACCACCGCGCCCTCAAAAACTTCCAAAGCTGTTTTGACTAAAATCTCCTCATCCGAAGGCGCGACCGCCACAGCCAATTCTTTACCATTATTCCGGTTAATTTGCAAATCTTCTTTTAAACTGGCCTGAATTTGGTATTTGGAGCCATAGACTTCCTCAATCACGGTTTCAATGATTTCCCGATTTTTGAATTCCGAGACTTTTTCCTGCTGAAGACGATATTTAAAGCCTAATTCCACGGTATTGCCGTTGACGCCAATTGGTTCAGCCACGCCCAGAATAAAATTCAAGGCATGATTTTTATCTTTCACTCGGGTTAAAACTTCGCCCCAGCCGGAGATTATATCTTCAAGGGAGTGGCTGTTAACGCGGCTCGTTGGTTCATTAAGGCTCGATTCTTTTAATGACAGGGCAATTCGGTCCGCCCGGGGCGGATCGGAATTTCGGAAAGAATCTTTTCCATTTTCCATTTTCCATTTTCCATTTTCTGATTCCTTTCTGCTTCCAGGCATCCCTTTCTCACTGCCTGTCCTCTGTCCGCTGTCCTCTGTCCGCTTCTCCCCTTCTTCACAAATCGCCACCACCGCCAGCTCAATGGGTAAAATCGGCAAATCCGGCGCCAGGCGCATTTCTTGTTTAGCCTTTAACAAATTCACGGCAATTGAGCGAATGGCGCCCAAGGTAATTGTTTTTGAGAGCTCGTCCAAACGGCTCGCTTCATCCTTGGAAAAATACCACTCCAGATTTTCTTTCGCCGCGGTAACTTTATAAAGAAGCAATTGGCGCGAGAGCTCCAGAGCTTGTTCCAGAAAAAATTCAAGATTAACGCCGGTTCGCTCCAGGTCGGAAAGCTGTTCCAGAGACAAGCAGGTATTTTTTTGGCCCAGTTGCTCAAGCCAAGCAAAAACTTTTT
>MHKO01000021.1:223-1727 GCA_001818435.1 Candidatus Komeilibacteria bacterium RIFCSPLOWO2_02_FULL_48_11 | reverse complement strand
GGCTGATTTCCTTTTTACCCAGGCTCAAAATCTGCCCCAACAGGCTTTCAGCGTCCCGCAAAGCGCCGCCGGATTTGCGCGCCACTTCTTCCAAAACATCAGCCTCGACTGCTACCCCTTCCTGGCGCGATAAAGATTGCAACCGCCCCAGAACCTGCGTGAACGGCAGTTTAGTGAAAGAAAAATGCTGGCACCGAGAGAAGATAGTTTCCGGAATTTTGGCAAGTTCCGTGGTGGCCAGTATGAAAACTATATGCCCTGGCGGCTCTTCCAAAGTCTTGAGAAAAGCGTTAAAAGCCTCGGCCGTGAGCATGTGGGCCTCGTCTATAATATAGACTTTGTAAAGGTCGCGGGCCGGCACGTATTTTACTTCTTCGCGCAACTGGCGCATTTCATCAATGCGGCGGTTGGAGGCCGCGTCAATTTCCACCAAGTCCTGGCTGCGGCCGGCGGTTATCTCCTGGCAGGAGGAGCACTGATTGCACGGCTCGCCGTCAGGAGCCCGATTTTGGCAGTTGAGCGCCTTGGCAAAAAGCCGGGCTAAAGTAGTCTTGCCCGTGCCGCGGGGCCCGGAAAACAAATAAGCATGGGCAATATGAGAGCTTTTTATCTCTTCCAAAATTACGCCCTTAACATGTTCCTGGCCCACCACTTCGGCAAATGACTGCGGCCTATACTTCCTATAAAGAGTCATACACGAAATTACACGAATATAAACACTAAAAGTCATGAACTGTGCACTACTGTCATCTCGAGGCCTTGATGAACTTAATAAATCACCAAAAACTTTTATTACCAATACACTTGTAAATCTCTAGCAACTTGGCAGGCCGAGGAGATCCCATGTTAATCTCGATTGCCATGGGATCCTCTCGCCCCACGATGTTACGATTTGTTGATTTCTGCTAATTCGCTTCCCATGTACGCGGTTAATGACATCTTCATTTAGGGGCTCGGGATGACAGTGATGCCCGGGATGACAAATATCAGTTTACTGTAAATCCACGCCAAAATCAAATGGTCTTTCTTCCAGGCCATTCGTGTCTATTCGTGTGTTTACAACAAGTCGGCGGTGGCTTTTTCCAAAAGATCCTCGCGGCCATGGTTCATCTCTTCCGTGCCCAGCTGTTTCATAATGTTTTCCACCGCGGCCCAGTTGGACTGCTTGTCCGCGGGCACTAAAATCACCGCCTCGTCCCCGACCTCGCCTTTGTAATAAGTGATGGAAGCGGACAAAACTTTATAAGTGTTGCCTTGGGCCATGACGCTGTACTCGCCCGTGTCTTCATCCTGCATCAAGGTGCCGCGGATGCGCTTGCGCTCAATCGGCCCGATCTGCTTGTACAAAAAAGTGCCATCTTTTAAAATGGTGAGCTTTAACAAATCTCCTTCCACCAGTTTTGATTTGGAAGCGTAATTGGCCGGCATGGTGTAACTGCGGCCGTCAGAGCCGACCATGCTCACGCCGTCAAAAATACCTTCCACGATTTCGCCCTCCTCGGCT
>MHKO01000021.1:0-168 GCA_001818435.1 Candidatus Komeilibacteria bacterium RIFCSPLOWO2_02_FULL_48_11 | reverse complement strand
TCAACTTGGCCAGCATCTTTTTGGCTGTCTCCATCTGCTTCTCGGCCCGGGCAATCATTTGTTTTAGAAGCACAATTTGGTTTGTGTTTGTCATGTTTTCTTTTGTTTTGCCTGACTTTTGCTTTTTATTTTAGACCAAAAGCGATACTAAATCAATACGAAAGGTCT
>MHKO01000020.1:18610-25408 GCA_001818435.1 Candidatus Komeilibacteria bacterium RIFCSPLOWO2_02_FULL_48_11 | reverse complement strand
AAATTGATTTTTTCTTCTTCCGGCGGGGCGATTTATGGCGACAATAATCATTTGCCATTGAAAGAAACGGAAGTTCCGCGGCCGATTTCTCCTTATGGAGTGGCCAAAAAAGTGTTTGAAGATTACGCGCGCGTTTATCGCGAATTGTACGGTTTGAGCGTAATCTGCCTGCGCTATCCCAATGTCTATGGCCCGCGCCAGGGCGCTGTTGGCGAGGCCGGAGTGGTGGCGATTTTTTGCAAAAGATTGCTGGCCAATAAACCGCTCATTATTTTCGGTTCTGGCAAGCAAACAAGAGATTTTATTTTTGTTCAAGATGTGGTAGAGTCAAACGTTAAAGCTTTGGAATGCAATAAAAGTTGGGTTGTCGGCAATGTTTCAACCCAATTGGAAACTGATATTAATGAAATAGCAAAAAAATTGCTCAAGATTTCAGGAATAAAAGTTGCTATCCGTCGCCAGTCAGCCATTCCGGGCGAAGTCAAGCGCAATGTTTTGTCAAACGCGCTGATAAAGCGCGAACTGGGCTGGTCGCCAAAAATTTCATTAGATGAGGGATTAAAAAGGACGTGGAAATGGTTTGAGGAAAATTATTAACTACCCGTCATCCCGAGCGGAGCGAAGCGAAGTCGAGGGATCTCGTGGGTAATCGCTGGGATCCCTCCACTCGCCCTGCTGGGCTCGGTCGGGATGACGATGAAACTATGCATATTTCTATTATCGGCGCTGGTTATGTCGGTCTGGTCACTGGCGCGTGCCTGGCAGAGCTGGGACACGAAGTGGTTATTATGGACATAGACGAGTCCAGAGTCGAAAAACTGCAACGCGGCATTATACCTATCCACGAGCCTGGTTTATCGCGCTTAATAGAAAAGAACGCGCTGGATGGCCGGTTGGATTTTACCACCAGCCTGGAAGAAGCGGTAAAAGCGAGCGACATTCATTTTATTTGCGTCTGGACCCCGCCTCTGCCTGATGGCCGGGCCGATCTTACGGCTGTGGAGTCTGTAGCCAAGAATCTTGGCGAGATTTTTAGCCGCTTAACTCCTCCCAAGCCGATTGTGGTTACCAAGAGCACGGTGCCGGTGGGCACTGGCGCGCGCATCCGCGAATTTATCGGCCAGTCGTATCATGAGCCTTTTGCGGTTATTTCCAATCCGGAATTTTTGCGCGAAGGCCAGGCCGTGGCTGACATGATGCGCCCGGACCGGATTGTCATTGGCGGAGATGATGAGGAAGCGGTGGCCAAGGTTTCTTCGCTTTATGATGCAATACAGGCGCCGCGAATATTAACCGATTTACCCACAGCCGAGATGATTAAATACGCGGCTAATGCTTTTTTGGCCACCAAAATATCTTTCATCAACGAAGTGGCCAATGTCTGCGAACTGGTCGGAGCTGACATTGACATGGTTAAAGAGGGGATAGGCAGCGATCCCAGGATCGGCAAAGCTTTTTTGTACGCTGGCTTAGGCTATGGCGGCTCTTGTTTTCCTAAAGACGTGCGCGCCTTGCAGCAGTTTTCCAATCACCATGGCTATGATTTTAAACTGTTAAAATCAGTAATTGAGGTTAATGAGCAGCAGCGGCAATTGTTTATAGACAAATTACGCAGGCATCTTAAAGATTTGGCTGGCAAAGAAATTTTGGTTTTAGGCCTGGCTTTTAAAGCCAATACCGATGATGTGCGCGAATCAGCGGCCATTGACATTATCCGCCGCCTGCAAGCGCAAGGAGCCAAGATTCGCGCTTACGACTCGCTGGCGCTTTTGACTGCCCAAAAAGTTTTGGATGGCGATATTAAATACGTCGGCCACCCTCATGACGGGGCCAAGGGCGCGCACGCCATTATTATTGCCACTGAATGGCCGGATTTTAAAGATTTGGATTGGCCCTACATCCGCTCGCAGGTAGCCAATCCATTGGTTGTTGATGGCCGGAATCTGCTTGACGCTAAACTGCTTCGCGAATTAGGTTTTACTTACGAGGGGGTGGGGAGAAAATAAAGAAGTTACAAGTTTCGAGTTACCAGCCAAAGGCTGGTCAGCCTCTGGCCGACAAGTTGCAAGATTTAAGACATGTCATCCCGAGGCGTCAAAGGACGCGCCAGGGGATCTCCTCGGCCTGTCGGGTTACTAGAAATTTACAAGTCTATTGGCAATCAAAGTCCATTGTGATTTATTGGGCTCATCAAGGCCTCGAGATGACAAGGGGCTCGGGATGATAAAAAAGGTTTCCTTATGCGTACTTTAGTAAATATTCCAGCTTATAACGAAGCTGCTAAAATATTCAATGTTGTCCAGCAGGTAAAATTAGCTGGTTACAATGTGATTGTGATTGATGATGGGTCAGTAGATGCCACAGCGCAAGAAGCGCAGCGTGCCGGAGCGAAAGTCCTGCGCCATTTTGTGAACCGCGGTTACGGCGCGGCTCTCACGACTGGCATGAACTGGGCGCAACAACATGATTATGATGTTGTTGTTCATTTTGACGCCGATGGCCAGCACGAGGTTGGTGATATAACTAAGCTGCTGGCACCTATTTTCACCGGAGTCGTAGACGTTGTTTTGGGTTCAAGATTCATAAAAAGCGACCCGAATGACCCGAATAGCACCCGAATGACCCGAATAAAGATTCCATTTGTCCGCAGGCTATTATTAAAAGCGGCTATATTGTTCACTTGGCTCTTTTCTGGAATAAAACTGACTGATGCGCACAATGGGTTGCGGGCTTTCTCTCGTGCCGCGCTCTCTAAAATAGATTGCCGCCAAGACGGCATGGCGTACGCGTCAGAGGTTATAGACCAGATTGCGGAACATGGCCTGCGCTATCGCGAAGTAGCGGTGATGATTCAATACACCGAGTACTCAAAACAAAAAGGCGAAAGCAATGTTAAAAAAATACTCCTGGGGCTGCGGTTTTTGTGGGGTAAATTTGTGAGGTAGTATGGAAAAGAAATTAGCCATTATTGCGTCAGGCGGGGGCATGAAGTCAAGTTATACGGTTGGCGCTCTAACCGCGCTCTTTGAACAATATCCAGATCTGCGGCCGGATATCGTTGTTGCCGGCTCGGGCAGCGCCGGAACTTTGGCTTATTACGTGGCCGGGCAGTTTGAGTCAGGCAAGAACATTTGGTTCAACCTGCTCTCAACAAGTAAATTCATCAATCCTCTCCGCCTGCAGCGCGTCATTGACATTGATTACCTTATTGACGTCGTCTTCAAGCAGCAACAGCCGCTCGATATTGTCGGCATGCGCCAATCGCCTATTTTGTTCAATGTTGGCGCCACTAATCGCGTCACCGGGGAGGTAACATATTTTTCCAATAGAGATGCGGTTGATTTTTTTGAAGTGCTCCGCGCCAGCAAGGCCATGCCGATTGCCTACAGAAAGAGCGTGGCTATTAACGGAGTCCAGTATTACGACAGTTATCTTTCATCAGGCATCCGCGCCGGCGTGCGCCGGGCGCTGGAGCTCGGAGCAGAGCGGCTCTTGCTCTTTAATACTGACATCCAAAGCTGGCCTGGCGCGCTCATGTACCGCGCCTGGCTCGCCTGGCAGGCTAAGGAGTTCAGAGACGGGTACCAAAAAGAAAAAGAAGCAATTACGCGCTCGCTCATTCCAGACCGCGCGCGTCTGGTTATGATTCAGCCGCGCCAGCCGCTGCCGGTTAGCACGCTGAATAACAATCGGGCAAAGATACACCAGACTATTGAGCAAGGATATCAAGAAACACTCAATAATCAGGAATTGAAAGAATTTATTTTGAAAGATCTATGATTATACAAATTATTACCATTATTATTGTTTTATTTTTACTGACCAGAATCGGCGCGAAATTGAAGCGCAAACAGATTTCCCTTCAAGAAGCTTTATTATGGGGTCTTATCTGGTTCGGCGTGGGCGTGGTTGTCCTCTATCCCAAATTAACCGACCGCCTGGCCGCTGCCATCGGACTGCAGAGCGCCAAAGGCATTGACTTGGTGGTTTATCTGGCCGTGGGCCTGGTTTTTTACTTGGTATTTCGTTTATTCGTCAGGCTGGAAAAGATGGAGCAAGATATTACGAAGATAGTTAGGCACGTGGCTTTAAAAGATAAAGAAGAGCAAAAAGACTAATTGTTGCTATGTCCAAAATTTTTTTAATTACGGCCGGATTGTTTGGTCTTCTTTTTTTAATTTTCACGCCGCCATTTCAGGTGCCGGATGAGCAGCTGCATTTTTATCGGGCTTACGAAATTTCCAGCGGCGTCCTGATTGAGAAAAAGACGGATGCGCAAGTCGGCGATTGGTTGCCGCGTTCAGTAGAGCGGACCGTGACTGAACTCAAGGGTGCTATCTCTTTTAATCCGGATGAAAAAATCACCGCCAGCCAGATTATCAGCCACATGCGAGAACCGCTTGAGCGCGGTGACAAAGTTTTTGTGAATTTTCCCAGCACGGCTTTTTACTCGCCCGTGGGTTATATGCCGCCGGTTCTCGGCATAAGCATCGGTAAAATTTTTAACCTTTCTCCTTTGCTGTTAATGTACTTAGGCCGGTTGGCGAATTTATTGGTTTGGCTTTACCTAACCTGGCTGGCGATAAGGCTGGCGCCGGTCGGAAAGTGGATATTTTTTTTATTGGCGCTGACGCCCATGATACTGTTTCAAGCGGCGTCTTTGTCGCCGGACGCGCTGACTAACGGCTTGGCTTGGCTGGCGATTGCGTTATATTTACGCTACGCCTTATCCGAGGGAGAAGGCGTAGCGGTTGACCGCGCGCTGAGCGCGAAGTTAATCGTCCTGGGCGCGCTTTTGGCCTTGGTTAAGCCTTTGTATTTTGTCTTGGCCGGCTTGTTTTTATTCATACCGCCGCGGCGGTTTTCGGATAAACGAGTCTATTTTGGTTTTATCGGCGGTTTGCTGGCGGCCGTGGCCACAGTAAGCGCGGTCTGGAGCGGTTTAGTTCATGATTTATACGTGCCGCTCTTGCCGAAAGTGTCCGCGGTCGACCAAGCCCGTCATATATTAAGCCAGCCCTTTGATTATGCGCTCACCATTGCCCGGTCATTTAAAACTAGCGGCATCTTTTATCTTGGTTCTTTTGTCGGCCGGCGCTTAGGCTGGCTTGATACTAAATTGCCATGGCTTTGGCTTTTGCCTTATTATGGATTGTTGTTTTTAGCCGCTATCTGGGGCGATTGGACCGATAAAATTATCCGTTGGCGCCAAAGAATTTTGATGGTTTTGGTATTTTTAGCCTCGGCCGTGCTGGTTATGACCAGCATGTATGTAACCTGGACCCCGGTTGGGGAGTCGGTTATCAAAGGCGTGCAAGGGCGTTACGCTATTCCCGTGGCGCCGCTTCTTTGTTTTCTGGTCTATAATTTTTGCAAAAAATTGCCAGGCCGTGAGCTTGTTCGGCCGGTTCTCTCGGCGGTGTTCGCGGCCTATCCGGCAGTGGCTTTGTCCGCGGCTTTATATTATGTTATACAAAGATATTATTATTGATTTTTATGAATTCTAAAGTGGCGATAATTATTGTTACCTATAACGGCCGGCAATATATCACCAAATGCCTGGCGTCTGTTTTTAGGCATGCGCAAGCGCCCAGGCGAATGGTTTCTTATGAAGTTATTGTGGTGGACAATAATTCATCCGACGATACCGTGGCGATTATAGAAAAATCGTTTCCACGGGTTGAACTGATTAAATTAAGCTCGAATCTTGGTTTTGTCGGGGGAAATAATGTTGGCATCAAAAAGGCTATGGAGGAGGGCTATAATTACATCATCTTATTAAATCAGGACACTGAAGTTGAATATGATTGGCTGGAGCGGCTAGTAAAGGCCGCCGCGGATAAAGAGGCCGGTATTGTTCAATCCATGTTGCTTTTGGCGAAAGAGCGCGCGCTTACCAATAACGTGGGTAATGTCTTGCATTATCTCGGTTTTGGATTTATTAAGCATTATCGAGAGCGCGTGGACGCTTGGTATCAACGCGCGCCGTTTGAGATTGGCTACGCTTCGGGCGCGGCCATGCTTATCAAAAGGGAGGTGCTGGAGCAAATCGGTTTTTTTGACGGCAAGTTTTACATGTATCACGAAGATCTGGATTTATGCTGGCGCGCGCGCCTCTCGGGCTATAAAATTATGATTGCCCCGCAAGCGATTGTGTATCATCATTACGAGTTCCGTCGCAATAAAAAAATGATTTATTGGTCCGAAAGAAACCGCTGGGCCGCCTTGCTGCAGAATTATTCTCTAAAGACGCTATGTTTATTAATGCCCCTGCTTTTGGCAATTGAGTCCGGAGTGCTGCTGTATAGCCTGTTTCACGGGTGGTTATGGCAAAAAATTAAGAGTTATATTTGGTTATTGGCGCACTTGTTGTCGATTCTGCGTCAGCGCCAGAGCGTGCAATCAATGCGGACAGTGGGTGATAAGGAAATCCTGCGGCACATGGAATCAAAACTGGAATTTGCCGAAGTCAGTAATCCAGTTTTAAAATGGATAGTGAGTCCGGTGGTGGAGTGGTATTATAAGTTAATTGCTTCATGAGTAAAAAGATAGCCATAGTCACTCCGGTTTTTCCGCCTTACCGCGGCGGCATTGGCAATGTGGCTTTTAATCAGGCGCGGGTGCTGGCAAGGCGAGGCTGTGAGATAACAGTTTTAACACCAGATTATAACAACACCGCCCCTAACCACCCCCTCGCCCCCTTCCCTCGGAATACTCGGGACAGGCTCTTGGTAAAGGAGGGGGAATTCACGCTTGAGCTCCTCAAACCCGTTTTAAAATACGGCAACGCGGCCTGGG
>MHKO01000020.1:6300-18560 GCA_001818435.1 Candidatus Komeilibacteria bacterium RIFCSPLOWO2_02_FULL_48_11 | reverse complement strand
GCCTCTGGCTGGAATGTGGTGATTTTGCAGTATCCATTTTTCGGCGGGATGCGCGCTGTTTATCGAGCAAAAAAGAAATATAACTTTAAGCTGATTGTTAATTACAATATGGACGTGGTGGGTGGAGGATTCAAGGGTTTTGTCTTTTGGTATGCCACAAGATTTTTTCTGCCGCGCATCATCAAAATTGCGGACATAGTCTGCGCCTCATCAGAAGATTACGCTCTACACTCGGCTTTGGGAAAATACTGGGATAATAATCAACCGAAATTCAAAATTATTCCCAATGGGGTTGATGTCAATCGTTTTGCCTTTTCCAATGAAGAGCGAGAGCGGATGGCACTTTTTGTGGGTGGATTGGATAAGGCGCATTATTTTAAAGGGGTGGAGTATTTAATAAAAGCGATGTCTTTAGTTCGTCATCCTGAACGAAACAGAGTTGAAGTCGGCCAGAGGCCGACCGAACCATCCTTTGGAGGGAGCCTCTGGCTGGGATCTCAGGGTTTTCCACGAGATCCTTCGGCTGCGCCTCAGGATGACGGTGGGCCTAAGGTTATCGTTGTTGGCAAAGGGGAACTTATGTGGCAATATCAGAAACTTGCTCAAGAACTCGGAGTAGATAATATTGTTGAATTTGCGGGTGGCGTAGCGGATGAAGAATTAGTTCGTTTATATCAAAAGTCCGCGGTGACGGTTTTGCCGTCAATTGACCAATCCGAGGCTTTTGGCATTGTGCTGGTGGAATCTATGTCCTGCGGCACGCCGGTTATTGCTTCAGACCTGCCGGGCGTGCGGTCGGTGTTTCAGGATGGCATTTCCGGCTTTGCCGTGCCGCCGCGGGATGTTGGTAAATTGGCAGAAAGATTGCAGTATGCTTTTAATAATCCTGAAAGGATGAGGGAAATGGGCGCCGCCGGGAGGAAATTAGTTGAGGAGAGGTATGATTGGCAGGAGATTGGAGATAAGTTGTTGAAACTGGTTGAGAATTAATGTCAAATTTCAAAAGCTCAAATGCCAAATCAAATTCAAAGCTCAAAGTTCAAAATTTTTTTGCCATTTAGTAATTTGACATTTATTTGGCATTTGAATTTTGGCATTTGGATTTTATTTTTAACTTTATCGGTCGGACTGTTGTGGAAGAATTGGACAAGTTGGCACAGTATATCAATTGGCATAGTCGGTTTAGTTTTATATTACGCGATTACAGCGATTGCTTGGGGCCGGGTAATTGAACAAGCATTGTTGTTAAATAAAAATTGGGGCCGGATTTTTGGTTTTTTGGTTGGATTTTATTTATCAACTTTCGCAATTGGCATTCCGGTGGTGGTGTGGAAATACGATAGGCTGGCCGTGGCTGGTGCGATGCTGGTGGTGGGATTAGCAGGTTTTGTTTTGTCGTTTTTATTGCGTCATCCCGAGCGAAGCGAAGCGGAGTCGAGGGATCTCATCGGTTATCCACGAGATTCCTCCACTCCAGCCTGCCCCGAGTATGCCCGAGGGGGTCGGAATGACGGTAGAAATTGGCATTTTATTTTACTTGGCGCGTTAGCGGCGCTTTTTGTTTTTTTGCTTTTTTGGTCCCGGACCGGAGAATACATCCTTTCACCCTGGGACAGCTTGCCTACTTTTATTTTGATTGTATTTTTCGGCTTAACCTGGCTGGTTGGTTCTTTGGTTTTTTCCAGCCGGCCAGCGAAGGTTGTTTTATTGGTTATTATTCTATTCTCTTTCCTTATTCATTTGTACGTGCCCTTGGTGTATGGCACTAGTTTCAGCGGCGATAAGTGGCGCCATTTGGCCATTGAGGGCTATCTGCAAACCGGCCAGGCATACACCCCCAGTATCTGGGGAGACAAAACCCGTCCTCTGGTACGGTTCGGACCGATGGCCGTACCCGAGGCTTTGGTGGCTGGCAATAAAACGTCCTACGCCGGACAGTGGTCTGTTACCATTATGCTGGCCGAATCTTTGGGCGCCAGTATTTTTGCGGTTGATTGGTGGCTGGTGTTTTTACTTTGGTCGCTGTTTATGCCGCTCCTTTTGTACCGTATGGGGTCAATGTTTGTCAGCAGCCGCTTTGGGTTATTTGCCGCGTTTTTGCCGACGCTGTTTTACACTTTACAAGTGGACGGCGCCATTACTTTGCCGGTGACTTTTAATTATATTTTTTTCTTTTTTGTTCTTTGGCTGTGGCTGGATTACTCAAAGCGCGGAGCGCGTTATACCTTGGGGCTCGCTTCTGGATTGACTTTGTTTTTTTATTGGGGCTATATTCTGCATTTTTTTGTTCTTTTAATCGTGGGCGCGCTTGCCTATATTAGGCGCCAAGGCGAGCGGATATGGTTTTATCTGGCAATGGTAGCGGGCCTTTTATTTTTTCAATTATTGGGAACTGCCCAAGGACTCTCTTTATTGCAGCTCGATAAGTTCGCTCCCAGCGCGCTGGTGGGGAGTGTCGCCGACGGTTTGGGCTTGATTTCGGCCGGCATCGGGCGGTTGGCGATTTTGGACGTTTTGGAACAAGGGAATTTTTTATATCATCAAACCGCGGGCAGTTTATCTGGATTATTCTTATTCTCTTACCCTCTGGCGCCGTTTTTAGGCAGCACCGTAGTTTGGGTGGGCGCGTTCTGGGGCGCGTATAGAGCCTTGCGAGCGCGGCGCGCGCCTTTGGTTTTTTTTGCCTGGCTGTTTGGAATTTTTATAAGCGCCTATTTTTTGGATTTCGCTTTCAGCGCGGGTTTGCATATTTTCGTCCGGCGGCTTGACGCTTTTTTGGCCGTGGGGCTGGTTTTCTTTTTTGGTTACGCGGTCTGGCAATTTTTATCCGCCGCAAAATTGCCAATCACGCCGCGCAAACGGACATTGGCCGTATTATTTTTTATTTCTGTTGTCGCCGCCTCCACTTTCGCTTCCGGCCCCAAACTGTCCATCTTGCCGGCTGATGATAAAGCCGCGGCCGCGCTGGTTTGGTCGGAACTGTCGGCTGGCAATAGAAATAATCATTATTGCGTAATTGCTGAATCCTGGCCGCTTTTGGTCCTGGAGGCCCTTTCCAAACGCCAAGTAATCGGCGGCGGTTTTCCCCTATTGCCGGAATACCAACAGCCGGATTTAACCGCGATTTTTAACGGCCTAATGAAAGAGCCGCGTCAAGAATGGCTGACCATCGCTGGCCGCGTTACCCAATCCGATACTTGTTATTATTTGAATAAAAAACGCTTGCTCTCGGAGCCAGTGTTTAACCAGACAGTGCGGTTACTTGGGAAACCAAGACAAGTGGGGGAAATGTATATTTGGAAAATCGAGAGCAAGCGGACGGTGATAGCGGAGCGTTGAAAATGAGAGCAGGGAGGCGGCAGGTCCTTTTTTATTTTACAAAACTTTTTGGAAACAACCCGCTTGCGAACCAGGAAAGGATTTGTTTTTGGGTGGCTTTTCTGTTTCGCTGTATTTGGCCACGGCGGTTTAAGGCAAAACGGAGCCCCCTCGCTCCATCCCAAAGAGCGCGAAAAATTATGCTGGGCCGGCCTTTGAAAAAGTAGAGCGAAATTATAAAGAACCAACCCACTCCCAGCCAAGGGGATTGCCAGAGCAATAGAGGCGCCGGGAAGTTTTTGAATTGGGTCCAGAGCAGGTTGCGGTAGGTGTGATAAACCGCGAAATCCGAGAGCTTGTTGGTGCTGGCCGAGCCTTTGTGAAACACAATAGCATCTTTGGCGTACGCCGGCTTGAATCCGGCGTTGCGCGCGCGCCAGCCCAAATCCAAATCCTCGCAGTAGGCAAAATAAGATGGGTCAAAATAATAACTGTCATTGCTTCGGCTCGTTCCTCGCCTCGCAATGACAATTGTTTCAAGAAGTTTCCGCGAATACAATGCGCACGCTCCGCACGGGCAGAATAGTTTTTGATTCTCATCCGACCGGTTGAACGCAAGTCCGCTGGACATCAAAACAATTCCCAGATTATCAATTTTGTTGCGTTCATCATATCTCATCATGCGGGGAGCAACCATGCCAGCATCAGATTTAACTATCGCGCTCAAAAAATCTGGTTCCACAACTGTGTCGTTATTCAAAAGCAGAATAGCATTAGTCTTCTGGTCTTTGAGCGCCTGGCGGATTCCTACATTATTTCCTTCTGCAAAACCAAGATTATTCTCATTCTGGATGATTTCTATAAAGTCGCCGAATTCGTCTTGAAATGTCTGGGCGTGGTCAGAAGCGTCGTTATTCACCACAATGACGGAAAACCCCCTCTGTGTCTCCCCCTTGGTAAGGGGGAGATTAGAGAGGGGGTAGTCAATTTTTCGCAAAGATCGCAGGCAGGCCCGCGTGTCAGCCAGGTTTTTATAGTGTAAAATAATAATTGCAATCCGTGGCGATTTCATATAGGGTTATGGTAGAGATAACAACCACAAATGTCAAAGTTAAAACTGCAATTGATTGATTTTATCTTCATCGCCTTGTTGGTCATATACGGCGTCATGAACGCCGTTATAATCACTCCGGAGGGTTATTTCAGAGCGGGAACCAAATTTGACTGGCCGGACGAAACTGCGGCCGCTTTTCTAACCGCCCAGGTGGCAGAGCATACTAGCTTGAGCGCATCCGAGCCGTTAAACGCCGCGGCCCATGGTTTGATTCATCCGCGCAGTTTAAACGTGCTGGGCGAGAAGTTGGTGCCAGCCTCCTTTTTCGGCTTGCCCGTGCTCTACGGCTTGCTGGCTAAAATAACCGGGCTAGAGGCTGTTCTTTATTTTACGCTCATTTTTTTCTGTCTGGCTTTATACGCTCTTTATGATATTTTAAAGCGCTTTGGTTCGCCACGCTGGGCTTTTTGTTCAGTTCTGCTTGTAATGGCGCATCCAGGCCTTTGGTATTACGCCTTGCATTCTTATCTGCCCAATGTTTTATTTTTGTCGCTTTTAATTTTATCAGCCTGGCTGTTGGTTGCCAAAAAAAATATTTGGGCTGGCTTGGTTTTTGGCTTGGCCCTCTTGGTGCGGCTTTCGGAACTTTATTGGCTGGGGTTTTTAATCTTAGGGTTTATGCACTTGGGGCGGAGACAACTGTCGCGCCGCTTGATTTTATTTTTTATGGCGCCTGTAGCCGCGCTCGCTCTTTTTCTTTTAGTCGTGAACCATAATGTCTATGGCGCTTGGTTTAATACCGGCTATGGCGGCCTTGACGGCTTGGTAAAAAATAACGCCAGTTGGCTGGGCTTGTTTTTTCCTTTTGGTCTGCACTTGTCTTGGGCCTGGCAGAACATAATGAAATATATTTATCAGCTTTCGCCTTGGTATGTTTGGCTCGCCTCCGGCGGAGTGGGCTTGCTTTTTTGGCAGAAGCGCCAGACCTGGCGAATTTGGTGGCCAGCCATAATCGCGATTCTGGTAGCTTTTGTTTATTTACTAGTTTTTTACGGCAGTTGGGTTTTTGTTGACAGCGCTATCTACCGCATGGCTGATTTGGGCATTTCTTACATTCGTTATTGGCTGCCGATCTATATTTTACTGGCTCTCTTGGCCGGTTATTTTTTGGCGGAACTCTCAGAACGGCTTGGGCGGCGTGGCGAAATTTTCGCTTTGGCCGCAACAATCATGGTAGCTGTATTATTTTATGATTCATCTGACATTGTTTTTGTAAAATATGAAGACAGTTTTTTGAAAGTTAAGAGCCGGCGGGAAACCTATCAAGCAATAAATAATATGGCGCGGAAATTATTGCCGCCCAGCGCGATTATTATTTCCAGCCGATCGGATAAAATATTTTTTCCCGAGTTCAGGGTTATAACCCTATCTGATAAACCAACCAGCAATTCGCCGGAGTGGCCGTATTTGCAAATTTTGTCCAAAGATCACCCGCTTTATTATTATAATGGCGAGCGCCTGGAGAAATTATGAAAATTGCGCGTTGGGTATTATATTTAATGGCAATAGTTTTTCTGGGATGGATTGGTTGGCAGAATTTTTCTCCGGCCCCCATCATGGTTTTGCGTTACAAAAAAGGCGATCCAGCTTCGCCGATTTCTGATTTATATCCTCATGATCGGGTGATTGACTTGCCCGAGAATGGCTCTAAGCAGAGTTTTTACCGCGAACCGATTTACTTTGACGTTTTAGTGCCGCCTAAAATCAAACAAATAGCGGTTGATATCACCTGGCAGAACCAGCTGGCGCCAATTGTAAAATTGGGCGCGCGGAAGCGCGGGGTTGATTGGATATATAATTGGCAAACTTTGCAGGACAAAAATAAGTCAGAAAATGAGCAGCGGAAAACTCTGACCTGGCCGCGTCAAGATTTTTTTATTGATAATAACCGCGTTAATTTTTCTCTTTCTGTTCCGGATTTGGAAGATAAATACGGCCAGATTATAGTCGGCGACATTACGGCTACCATTACCCGCGAGCCGTTTGGCTGGCCAGAGTTGGTGATTTATGCGAAAAATATTATTGGACTTAAATAAAGAGATATTTCACGTAAGCGTCGTCTTGACGCTTGCCCTTTTTACCCTTGAAACCTTGAAAGAAGGCTTTGTCACGTTTTATTTTAATCCAGTTTGGATTTTACTCGTGTTTTTGTTGTCCGGCGCGGTGTGGCTCTTTACGCCGGATAAAACTTGAAAAATGGGTAAAAATTAGATAAGATACAGGCGATCCGAATCTATGAAATTTCAGAAACTTAAAATTGATGGTTTAATAGTGGTTGAGCCGTTAGTCCATGGCGATGAGCGGGGATTTTTTTTGGAGCGCTATATTAAGCGTGTTTTTTCGGAGAACGGCGTTAATTCAGACTTTGTTCAAGACAATCATTCCCAGTCAACGCGCGGCGTTCTGCGCGGGTTGCATTTTCAGGCGCCGCCGCACGCGCAAGATAAACTTGTTTGGGTGGTAAGCGGCGAAGTGTTCGACGTGGCCGTTGATTTGCGCCTTGGTTCCCCGACTTTCGGCCAAGGCGAGGCAGTGACGCTCTCGGCTGAGAATAAAAAGATGTTTTTCATCCCCCAAGGCTTTGCTCATGGGTTTCAGGTTGTTTCCGAGACAGCGGATGTCTTGTACAAAATCAGCGATTATTATTTTCCGGAATTGGACATGGGAATCCGCTGGGACGACCCGGACTTAGGCATCAAGTGGCCGCTCCCAAATCCCATTGTTTCGGCCAAAGACCAAAAAATTTTTTTGTTAAAAGACTTTAAATCGCCATTTACTTTTTAATGATAAAAATATGAACATTATAAAATCATTACAATACGAAGCTATATTCATGCCGCAATCCGAGGGTGGTTACACAGTCGAGGTGCCGGATCTTCCAGGGTGTATTTCCGAGGGGGACACTCTTGAAGAAGCCAAGGAAAATATTCAAGAGGCAATCGAGGTTTATATTGAAACTTTGCGAGACAGAAAAAAATCAGTGCCTGAACCCAGTCAAGATCGTTATTTTGTTTTAGGGGTGTCAGCCAGAAAAACAAAAGTATATGCCTAAATTTTCTCAAATTAAGCCGACTGAAATGGTGCGGCTTTTGGAGAAGAATGGTTTTGTGCGCGCTCGGCAGAAAGGCAGTCATTTGACGCTTGTCAATGAAGTTAAAAATAAGCAGGTAGTGGTTTACATGCATCCAAAAAGTTTGAAAAAAGGCACTATTCACACTATTCTTAAACAAGCAGGTTTAGATAGAGATTTATTGTAGTATTTATGTCTGACTGTATTTTTTGCAAAATCGTTTCTGGCGAGATTCCGTCTCATAAAGTTTATGAAGACGAAGCCGTGCTGGCGTTCCTTGATATTCACCCCATCAATCCCGGGCACACGCTCGTAATTCCTAAAGAGCATCATAATGATTTATTGGACACGCCGCCGGAATTGCAAGCTAAACTGATTCAAGTGATTGGCAAAATCGCGCCGGCGGTTCTTAAGGCTGTCGGAGCTTTAGCTTTTAATTTGGGCGTGAATAACGGCCGCGAGGCCGGACAAATTATTTTCCACACCCATTTTCACATTATGCCGCGTTTTAGCAATGATGGACATAAACTTTGGCATGGGAAAAGTTTAGGGCAGGAAGAATTGAGCAAAATATCTCAAACGATTCAAAAGCATTTATGAACATCATCATTACTGGTTCAATCTCGTACGACCGCATTATGGATTTTCCGGGTCGCTTTCGCGAACACATCTTGCCGGATAAAATTCACATTTTGAACGTTTCTTTCACTCTCAACCGCTTTGAAGAGCAGTTTGGCGGCACGGCCGGCAACATTGCCTATAATTTAAAATTACTGGGCTTGGAACCGATTATTGTGGCCGCGGCTGGCGGTGATTTTGGCTGCTATGCCGAGCGTTTGGAAAAGATTGGAATCAAGACTAAGCACGTCGCGATTTTTGAAAATGACCAAACAGCCACAGCCCAGATGATTACTGATCTGGACGATAATCAAATCAGCGCTTTCTATCCCGGAGCTTTGGCCTTTGGCAGCCAAGTCGGAATTCCCGAAGAATTTAAAAATAAGGAAAATCTTTTAATCATTGCTCCTTCCACCAAACAAGAGATAGCCAAGCGTTGCCAAGAGGCTAAAGCCAGCCAGCTGCCGTATATTTTTGACCCGGGCCAGCAGATTATCGCCTTATCCCCGGAAGAAGCGGTTTTTGGGGCTGCCAATTCCAAAGTGAGTATTTTTAATGATTATGAATGGCAGGTTTTTTCCGATAAAAGCAAGCTCTCATTGACTGATTTGACAGGCAAAGGCATTGTGGTTATTGTGACTCGAGGCCAGGAAGGCTCGATTATTTATACTCTTGAGCGCGAATACAAAATCAGCGCGGCTAATCCAGAGCAAGTGGAAGACCCGACCGGCGCCGGGGACGCTTACCGCGCCGGAATCATAGCTGGCATTGTTAATAACTGGGATTGGCAAATTGCCGGGCAGTTAGCCTCCACTATTGCCTCATTCGCGGTTGAGCACTATGGCACCCAGAGGCATGAACCGACTTTAGAGCAAATTAGGGAACGATATCAAAAAAGTTTTCAAAATAATTGTCCAATATGAAAATATTAGTCACCGGTGGAGCCGGGTTTATTGGCTCCAATTTTATCCGCTACATTTTAAAAAAGTATCCAGACGATTCAGTCGTTAATTTTGACAAACTCACTTACGCCGGCAATCTTGAAAATTTGAAAGATATTGAAAACGATAAGCGGTACCAGTTTATTCAGGGTGATGTTTGTGATTATGACGGGCTATGTCGCGCAGCCGAGGGAGTGGACGCGATTATCCATTTTGCCGCAGAGTCGCACGTGGACCGCTCCATCCATTCCAGCCACGAATTTTTACAGACCAACGTTTTTGGCACGCAGAATGTGATTGATGTTGTAAGAGAACTTCTACCACCTCCCAGCCCCCTCCTTGGTAAAGGAGGGGGAGTAAGATTTGTGCATGTCAGCACGGATGAGGTGTATGGAGACATTGAGTCGCCAAAAAAATCAAAAAACGGAGACGCGTTTAAGCCGTCTTCGCCATACTCGGCGTCAAAAGCCGCGTCCGAAGTTATGGTGCTGGCCGCAATCCGCACGCACGGCGTGCCAGCCATGATTACGCGCTGCACGAACAACTACGGACCTTTCCAATTTCCGGAAAAATTAGTGCCGCTTTTCATTTCCAACGCCATTGAAGGCCAGCCGCTTCCGCTCTATGATGGCGGCGCGCAAATCCGCGACTGGCTGTATGTCGAGGACCATTGCCGGGCTGTTGATTTGGTTTTACGCCAAGGCAAGGTCGGCGAGGCCTACGACATTGCGGCCGAGAACGAGCCAGAGGTGATTAATCGTCAAATTACCGAAATTATTCTTACCACTCTGGGTAAGAACAAAGATCTAGTGGAAGAAGTGGCTGGATTGCGACCAGGTCATGACCAGCGCTATGCCGTGGATTCGTCAAAGATAAGAAAAGAGCTTGGTTGGAAACCGCAAGTGTCTTTAGAGGAAGGATTAAAGCAAACAATCAAATGGTATCAAGATAATCAAGACTGGTGGAGGAGAGTGAAGAGCGGGGAGTATAGGCAGTATTATCAAAGCCACTATGGAAATTAAACATAAAATATGAAGACTCTTATCATTGGCGCAAAAGGAATGCTGGGACATGAACTGGCTAAAGCATTTCTTGACTGGAAGCCTTATCTTTGGGATATGGATGAAATTGACATTACTAACCAAGCTCAAGTCAATGAGAAAATTTCGGATTTAGGGCCAGAGCTCATTATCAACGCCGCGGCTTATACCAATGTTGATGCTTGCGAAACAAACGAGGAGCTGGCCACCAAAGTCAACGGCGAAGCCGTGGGTTATTTGGCCGAAGCCGCCGTAAAAATCGGCGCTATTTTAGTCCATTATTCCACTGATTACGTGTTTGACGGCAGTAAAAAAGAGGGGTATGGCGAGGATGATGAACCGAATCCGGTAAATGCGTATGGAAGGTCAAAGTTAGTGGGGGAACGCGTCATTCTGAACGAAGCGAAGCGAAGTGAAGAATCCCAGGGTTTATCCACGGGATCCTTCGCTGGCGCTCAGGATGACGGCTTTAAATACTACATCATTCGCACTGCTTGGTTATATGGAAAAGATGGAAAAAACTTTGTGGAAACCATGTTGTCTTTGGCCGAGAAAGGCCAGCCCATCAAAGTCATAGATGATCAGATTGGCTCGCCGACATATGCCGTGGATTTGGCCAAAGCCACGCACGAACTGGTGGAAAGCAACCAACCGTCAGGCATTTATCACCGCACCGGAAGCGGGCAGACAAGCTGGTATGGGTTTGCTAAAGAGATATTTACAGTTTTTAATAAACAAGTTGATTTGTTGCCCTGCACAACGGCGGAATATCCTCTGCCAGCGAAAAGGCCAGCCTTCTCTGTATTAAATAGCACGAAGTTAGCGCCAATGCGAACATGGCAGGAAGCATTGCGGGCATACGCGCAAGAGCGCGCTGTTGACAGCCCAAAATAACGGGTTTATACTCTATATGAAATCAACATTAAATTCATATATATGCCGGTAGTTAATTTTTCCATAACAAAACCGCTGGAACGGGATATCAAAGAAGTCATTAAAAAACGCGGCTTTACCAGCAAAGCGGAATTTTTTCGTTTCGCGGCCTGGGGCGCCATTAAGGATTTTCGCCATCCTCAAGAAACGATTGATGAACGGTTTGAGCGGGAAATGACCGAGTTGGGGGAGACATTGAGTAAAAAGTTGCGCGGCAAAAAACTTCCTTCACCTGAAGAACAGCTGGCGGATTTATTATAGTTATGGATTACGAGATATTTTTTGCCCAGCATTTTAAAAAGCAACTCGAATCATACCGGAGAAAGTACCGGAATATTGCCAAAGACGTTATAGACGCGCTGAAGAAGTTCGATAAGAAACAAGCGCAATTTCTTGGCGCGCAAGCGTACAAGATGAGGGTGCGTTCAAGCGATATTGCCCGGGGCAAGAGCCACGCGTTTCGTTTGATTATTTTGGTGCTTGAAATTGAGAACACATTGGCGCCAATCGTTATTTATTTTAAAGGGGATCGTGATTCCATATCCAAAGAAGAGATATTGGCGCATGCGGAAAATGTTAGAAATGAGGCAAAAAATTTATGAAAGGCATCATCCTCGCCGGCGGCGGCGGCTCGCGCCTCTCGCCGCTGACCAAAGTTACCTCCAAACAATTGCTCCCGATTTATAACAAGCCAATGATTTATTATCCGCTCCAAACTTTAAGGCGCGGCGGGATTACGGAGATTTTAATTATCACGGCGCCGGACCGGGCGGGCGATTTTTTGCGGCTCTTGGGCTCGGGCAAAGAACTGGGCGTTAAATTCACTTACGAAATCCAAGACAAGCCCGAGGGCATTGCCCAGGCGTTTATTATTGGCGAGAATTTTATTGGCAACGATAATGTGGCTTTGATTTTAGGCGACAATATTTTTGAAGATGATTTTTCCGCGCAGATTAAAGCCTTTAAAACCGGCGCCCAGGTATTTGCCAAAAAAGTATCTGATCCGGAACGGTTTGGGGTGGTGGCTTTTGATGCTAATAACAAAGCCACGCAAATTGTGGAAAAACCCAAACAATATATTTCCGATTTTGCGGTGACGGGTTTGTATTTGTATGACAACCGCGTCGTGGACATTGCCAAAAACCTCCAGCCGTCAAGCCGGGGCGAATTAGAAATCACGGATGTGAATAATGTCTATCTGGCCAAAGGCGAACTTTCCGTCAGCA